>NZ_JAMYOY010000031.1:0-49520 GCF_040320115.1 Mesorhizobium sp. M0802 | reverse complement strand
TTTTTTTTGCCGGTAGCGCTACATTGGGGGCGCCCCCCCTCTGGCGGCCCCCCACGGCGGGCGCGGGCGGCGGGCGGGCCCCCCCCGGCCAGCGTCTCGGCCGCGCGCCTGAGACCGTCCTGATTGGACGACGCCAGCCCTGCCGATTGCAGCATCTCGGCGGCCAGCGCCAGCGTCACATCCTCCAGTCGCTTGTCGCGGAGCCTCCCGGTGAGGAAATCGACGGCGTTGCGCACCTCGACCGCGTTGCCGGCCGCCGACGCCAGCGGCTCGTTCATGCCGGTGACCAGCGCCGAGGCCTTCAGGCCGGCGCCGTTGGCGATCTCGACCAGGCTGTTGGCAAGTGCTGTCGCGTCGCGCGACTTCTCCATGAAGGCGCCATTGCCGACCTTGACGTCGAGCACCAGCGACTGCAGGCCGGCCGCCAGTTTCTTCGACAGGATAGAGGCAGTGATCAGCGGCACCGATTCCACCGTTCCGGTCACATCGCGGATCGCATAGAGGCGACGGTCGGCGGGCGCGAGATCGGCGGTCTGGCCGATGATGGCACAGCCGGTCTCGAGCACGGTCTTGCGGAAGCGCGCGATATCCGGCTGGCTGATATAGCCTGGGATGGCATCCATCTTGTCCAGCGTGCCGCCGGTATGCCCAAGGCCCCTGCCGGAGATCATCGGCACATAGGCGCCGCAAGCGGCGACGATCGGCGCCAGCATCAGCGAGACATTGTCGCCGACGCCGCCGGTCGAATGTTTGTCGGTGACCGGACCCGGCAGGTCCGACCAGTCGAGCACATCGCCGGAATCGCGCATGGCGAGCGTCAGCGCCACCGCCTCGTCGCGGTTCATGCCGTTGAAGAACACGGCCATGGCGAAGGCGCCGACCTGGCCGTCCGAGACGCTGCCCGAAGTTACGCCGGCGACAAAGGCCGAAATCTCCTGCGGGGACAGTTTCTGGCCGTCGCGCTTGCGGCGGATGATTTCCTGCGGAAGCATCAGGCAGCGCCCTTCGGCTCCGGCAACCCATCCTGGAACACATGCGCAAGGATCGTCGCCAGCCGTGCGCCGCCGATCGGCGCCATGTCCTTGGTCTCCTGGTGCGACAGTTCCGCCCCGGTCATCCCGGCGGCGAGATTGGTGATCACCGAACAGGCGGCTACGCGAAGCCCAAGGAAGCGGGCGAGAATGACCTCCGGCACGGTCGACATCCCTACCGCATTGGCGCCCATGACGCGGGCCATGCGGATTTCAGCAGGGGTTTCGAAACACGGACCGGAAAACCACATATAGACGCCCTTGTGCAGCGCCGTCCCTGTCGCCTTCGCCGCCCGTTCGATCGCCGCGCGCAAGCCGGCATCATAGGCTTCGGTCAGGCCGACGAAGCGGCGGTCGCTCGGCTCGCCGATCAGCGGGTTGGAGCCGGAGAAATTGATGTGATCGGTGATCAGCATCACCGATCCAGGCAGCATGTCGGGATCGACCGAGCCGGCGGCATTGGTAAGGATCAGCTTGGTGATGCCGATGCCGGCAAGCACCTCCAGCGCCGGCCGCATCGCCGCAGCAACGCCGTGCTCGTAATAATGGGCGCGGCCGGACAGCATCAGCACCGGCGTGCCGGCGAAAAGCCCCGCGACCACCTCGCCGGCATGGCCAGTCACCCCGCTGCGGGGGAAACCCGGCAGGTCGGCATAAGAGATGCGCACGGCATTTTCGACCTGGTCGACAAGCCCGCCAAGGCCCGACCCCAGCACCATCGCCGTTGTCGGCGCCAACCCGTCCAGCCTTTCAACGAGGTGGTCCAGAGCTTCCTTCATATCAGCCAACTCTCACTTCAAAATGTCGCCACGAAACCCGTAGGGCAGCATGTCGCCCATGGTCACGGTCTCGACCACGCCGGTGTTGTCGCAAAGATAGAGCTTTGTGTCCGGCCGGCAGAATTCCGCCAGCCTTTGCCGGCAGCCGCCACAGGGCGAGCATTTGGCCATGCGCGAGGCAATGACGGCGACCTCGACGATCTTGCCGCCGCCGCCCATGATGTAATGGCCGAGCGCCGTGGTCTCGGCGCACCAGCCTTCCGGATAGGACGCGACCTCGATGTTGGCGCCGGTGAAGACACGGCCGTCTTCGGTGCGCAACGCCGCACCCACCGGAAACTTCGAATAGGGCGCGTAGGCCTTGGCCATGGCCTCCTGCGCGGCTTCGAACAGATCATGCGACATCTAGACGTTCTCTCCGACGATCGTGGTCAAAACCCGGCGCTTTGCGTTTTCCTGGCGCCTTTCGAGCACCAGCCGCATGTTCGACACAGTGCTCCTGGGCGCGCCCGGATCAACGTTCCTTGACATAAGGCACGCCGCCGGCGCGCGGCGGGATCGCCTTGCCGATGAAGCCGGCAAGCAGGATCACGGTCAGCACATAGGGCAGCGCCTGCATGAACTGCACCGGCACCTTGCCGATCAACGGCAATGGCGAACCCTGCAGGCGGATCGCCGCCGCGTCGAGGAAGCCGAACAGAAGACAGGCGAACATGGCGTTCACCGGTCGCCATTTGGCAAAGATCAGCGCCGCCAGCGCAATGTAGCCCTTGCCGGCGGTCATATCCTTCACGAAGCCGCCATTCTGCACCATCGACAGGTAGGCGCCGGCGATGCCGGTGAGGATACCGGTGCAGATCAGCGCCCGGTAGCGCAGCCAGGCGACCGAGATGCCGGCGGTGTCGACGGCGGCCGGGTTCTCGCCGACGGCGCGCAGCCTGAGGCCAAAGCGGGTGCGAAACAGCACCCACCAGGTGAACGGCACCATGGCGAAAGCGAGATAGACCAGGATCGAATGGCCGGACAAAAGCTCGGAATAGATCGGCCCTATAATCGGCACGTCGTGGATGGCGGCAGCACCTGGCAGAGTGATGGCCTCGAAGCGCTCGCCCGGCTGCAGCGCCGGCGTTCGCCCGCCTTGCTGGAACCAGGCCTGGCCCAGAATGATTGTCGACCCGGCGGCGACGAAGTTGATCGCCACGCCGGAAACGATCTGGTTGCCGCGGTGGGTGATCGAGGCGAAGCCGTGCACCAGGGCAAAGGCGACCGACATCACGATCGCCATGCCGAGACCGAGGAAGGCCGAATGGAAGACCGAAGCGGCGGCCGCACCTGCAAAGGCGCCGACCAGCATCTTGCCTTCCAGCCCGATGTCGAAAACGCCTGCGCGTTCCGAATAGAGGCCGGCAAGGCAAGCGAGCAGCAACGGCACCGACAGGCGTATGGTCGAGTCCAGGATCTGCACGATGGCGATGAAGACGTCCATCTCAGGCGCCCTTCCCTTTGACCGCTTCGATGCCGACCGACCTTGGACTGAACGAGGCGAACAGCGCCTGAACGTAGGGCCGGAACATGTGCTCCAGCGCACCGGCAAACAGGATGACCAGGCCTTGGATGATGACGATCATGTCGCGGGAAATCGCCGGCATTTCGAAGGCGAGTTCGGCGCCGCCCTGGTAGAGCATGCCGAACAGGATCGCCGCCAGCACGATGCCGACCGGATGCAGTCGGCCCATCAGCGCCACGGCGATGCCGACGAAGCCGGCGCCGGAGACGAAATCGATCGCCACATTGTGCTGGTCGCCCATCACCGGGTTGAGCGTCATCATGCCGGCCAGCGCGCCCGAAATCATCATCGCGATGATGATGATGCGGGTCTCCGAAATGCCGGCATAGCGCGCCGCTTTCGGGCTGTGGCCATAGGTGCGCATCTCGTAGCCGAGCTTGGTGCGCCAGATCAGCAGCCAGACCAGGAATGCCATGAGCAGCGCCAGCAGGAAGCAGATGTTGAACGGCGCCGAGCGGATCTTGGCGCCGAACAGTTCGATGATCCAGTTGAGCTTCGGCAGCTCGGCCCCGGCGAGGAAGTTGCGCGTCTGCGGTGCCTGCGACGCCGCCGGCTTCAATGGCCCGACCAGGAGATAGACCATGATCGAGGCCGCGATGAAGTTGAACATGATGGTGGTGATGACGATGTGCGACCCGCGCTTGGCCTGCAGATAGGCCGGGATCAGCGCCCACAGCGCACCGACGGCGGCTCCGGCGACGATCGCCAGCGGAAAGGTCAGCCACCACGGCAGCACAGTGTCGAAGGCGAGGCAGACCACGCCCACGCCAAGGCCGGCAATATAGGCCTGGCCCTCGGTCCCGATGTTGAACAGGCCGCAATGTGCGGCCACCGCCACTGACAGGCCGGTGAAGATGAAGGTGGTGGCATAGAACAGCGTGAAGGCAATGCCGGTTCCCTTGCCGAAAGCGCCCTCGACCAGGATGACGGCGGCACGAAACGGGTTTTCGCCGACCAGCATGACGACGAAACCGGCAACGATGAAGGCCACCGACAGATTGATCAGCGGGATCAGCCCATAATCGGCCCAGGCCGGCAGCTTGGCGTAAGGCGTGCTCACTCTGCCGCCTCCTGGCGATCGACGCCTGCCATCAGCAGGCCAAGCTCGCCTTCGGTCGCCTCGGGGCCACGTTCGCCGACGATGCGCCCGGCAAACATCACCAGGATGCGGTCCGACAGCGAACGGATCTCGTCGAGCTCGACCGACACCACCAGCACCGCCTTGCCCTGGTCGCGCATTGCGATCAGCCGCTTGTGGATGAATTCGATGGCGCCGACATCGACGCCGCGCGTCGGCTGGCCGACGATCAGAACACCGGGATCCTGCTCCATTTCTCGCGCCAGCACGATCTTCTGCTGGTTGCCGCCGGAGAAATTCGCCGTCTTCAGACGCGGATTGCCGGGACGGATATCGTACTTCTCGATCTTGTCCTTGGCATCGGTCATGATGGCGTCGATGTTGAGGAACGGCCCTTTGAGGTAGCGCGGGTCGTCATGGTAGCCGAGGATCGAATTCTCGTTCTCCTCGAAGGCCAGCACCAGGCCGACATGATGGCGGTCCTCCGGCACATGGGCGAGCCCACGGTCGCGCAACTCGCCGGGATCGGCGGCCCCGGTCAGGTCGATCGGCTTGCCATCGAGCATCACCGAGCCGGAAACCGCGCGCCTGATGCCGGAAATCGCCTCGAGCAGTTCGGACTGGCCGTTGCCTGCGACACCGGCAATGCCGACGATCTCGCCGGCGTGGATATCGAAGGAGATGTCGTCGACCATGGTGACGCCGCGCTGGTCTTTCACCGTCAGGTTCTTGACGGCCAGCTTGACCGCGCCGGCCTCCGTCTCGCCCTTTTCGACCCGCAGCAGCACGCGCCGCCCAACCATCAGTTCGGCCAGTTCGCCGACTGTCGTCTTGCTGGTCTCGCGCGTCGCCACCATCGTGCCCTGGCGCATGACCGAGACATTGTCGGTGATGGCCATGATCTCGCGCAGCTTGTGGGTGATCAGCACCACCGTTTTCCCCTGGTCCTTCAATTGCCTGAGGATGCGGAACAGATGGTCGGCCTCGGCCGGCGTCAACACGCCCGTCGGCTCGTCGAGAATCAGGATTTCGGCGCCGCGATAAAGCGCCTTCAGGATTTCGACACGCTGCTGCAGGCCGACCGGCAATTCCTCGATGATGGCGTCGGGATCGACTTCCAGCCCGTATTCGCGCTCGAGCCGCTCCAGTTCGGAGCGCGCCTTGGCGATGCTCTTTTTCAACAGCGCATCGCTTTCGGCGCCGAGGATGATGTTTTCCAGCACGGTGAAATTGTCGACCAGCATGAAGTGCTGGTGCACCATGCCGATGCCGAGCGCGATGGCGTCGTTGGAAGTCTTGATCGACGCCGGCTTGCCGCCGACGCGGATCTCGCCGCTGTCGGCCTGGTAGAAGCCGTAGAGGATCGACATCAGCGTCGACTTGCCGGCGCCGTTCTCGCCGACGATGCCGTGGATGGTGCCGCGTGCGATCTCCAGATTGATGTCGCGATTGGCGCGAACGGCGCCAAAACTCTTGTTGATGCCGATCAGTTCGATTGCGGCTTGCGCCATGCAGCCTGTCCCACTCTTATTTTTTTATCGCTTGGTCAAAACGCCTAGCATGATGCCCCACCCGTGCCAATTGGCGGCGCAGTGGCCACTCTCGACAAATCCCGGTGCGCTTGTCAATTTCGAACGTGGCCGCAGACCTTCACATTCACTAATATGCAAGGCTCGACAGTCGCATCATGCTGCAACTGCGTGCACCAGGACCTGGGGAGTTTCGAATGATCATGCCTGTCGACCGGCTGACGACGCTGGAAATCCGCGCCGCCGAGCAGGAAAAGACGATCGAGGAACTGTCGGGCCAGATCGCCGAACAGTGGACGGTCATCGAGCGCATGCAGCGCAAGCTGGATGCGCTGACCGGGCGCTTCATGGCGCTGGAGGAACAATCGGCACCCGACGTGCCGATAACCAAACCGCCGCACTGGTAGCAAGGAGAGAGCCGATGGCCGGTGAAAGCGATCGCGTTACGCGGGCGGGCGACTATGTGCTTGGCCTGATGAACGATCGCGACCGCGAGCGTGCCGAGCGCGACCTGGCGATCGATCCCGCCTTCCGCGACACGGTGATGCGGCTGGCCGAGCGCATGCATGTCCTCGACCGTGGTCCGCCATCGGGCGGCAGCGATCGCTGGCGGCTGATTTCGCAACGCATCGCCGAACTGCCGCAGATGCGTGTGGTCGGCCAGGGCGAAGCGAAGCCGGTGATCGGCAGGCTGGAGCGGAAGCCCTATGGCGTCGGCGTGCATTCGCTCGGTGGCCGACGCGGCGCCGTCATCGCCATCGCGCTGATCGTGGTGTTTGCGCTGGGTTATCTCGTCGGACAGCTATAGGCCGAGTTCGCGCGACATCAGCAGCATCGGGTAGCCGTCCTGCTCAAACGACTCGACCACTGCCCAACCGAGCCCGGCATAGAAGTCTCGCGCCACCCACGTATAGAGGTAGGTCCTCTCCACACCGATCGCGGTTGCATGCGCTTCGATGGCTGCAACCAGCGCGCGGCCGATCCCTTTGCCGCGGTGGTCGCTATCGACGACCAATCCCGCCAGCCAAGGCGTCAGTTCATGCGCGGGTTCAAGTTCGTGGCGAACCAGCAGGCAGGTCCCGACCGGGACGTCCCTTATCCGCGCCACAAGCGCCGCCTCGAAGCCATCTCCATTGAGCAACTCGCGAAGCCCGGCGACGTCCTCATTCAGCGTTCTTGCGCTGCCCTCGAAAAAGGCGGCGATGCGCAGTCGCGCCACTGCATCAACATCGCGTTCGGTCATCGGTCCGATGGTCGGCTTCACTCTCGCCTCTCAAGTTGCGGCCCCCGTCAAAACCCAAAAACAAAACCGCCGGACTCTCGCCCGGCGGTTTCAACTCTAATGGATACAGATCAATACGGGCAGGCGTTGTCGGCGGTATAGTCGTGCACCTGGATCGTGCCGGCGATGATGTCGGCCTTGGCCTTTTCGACGGCAGCCTTCATCTCGTCGGTGACCAGCGCCTTGTTGTTGTCGTCCATGGCGTAGTCGACACCGCCTTCCTTGAGGCCGAGATTTTGCAGGCCGCCTTTGAAGGTGCCGTTCTTGCCGTCCATGAAGGCGGTGTAGACGGCCACGTCGACGCGCTTCAGCATCGAGGTCAGCACCTTGCCGGGCTGCAGGCCGTTCTGGTTGGAATCGACGCCGATGCCGAGCTTGCCGGCATCCGCCGCCGCCTGCAGCACGCCGACACCGGTGCCGCCGGCCGCGGCATAGACCACGTCGGAGCCCTGGTCGATCTGCGTCTTGGCGATCTCGCCGCCCTTGGCCGGATCGTTCCACGCCGCCGGCGTGTCGCCGGTCATGTTCTGGATGACGTCGGTCGCACCGGCTGCCTTGGCGCCGCCGACATAGCCGCATTCGAACTTGCGGATCAGCGGAATGTCCATGCCGCCGATGAAGGAGACCTTCTTGGACTTCGAGGCCATCGCCGCCAGGATGCCGACGAGATAGGAGCCTTCGTTTTCCTTGAACACAAGCGAGCGGACATTGGGCATATCGACGGCATCGTCGATGATGGCGAAGTTGAGATCGGGATATTCCTTCGCGACCACCTTCAGCGCATCCTCCCAGGCAAAGCCGGCCATGACGATCGGGTTGCGGCCGTCCTCGGCGAAGCGGCGCAGCGCCTGCTCGCGTTGCGAGGCGTTCGACACTTCGAACTCGACATAGGCGGTGCCGGTCTCGGTCTTGAACTTTTCGGCGCCGTGATAGGCAGCCTCGTTGAAGGATTTGTCGAATTTGCCGCCGAGATCGTAGAGGATGGCCGGCTGGACATCCGCGGCGAAAGCCGGAAGAACCATTGCGGTTGCGGCCAGGAGGCCGAGAACGATACGTTTCATGTGATCCACACCCTGTCGGTTATTTTTTTCCGTTACGCGCCGTCCGCCTGCCCGGTTCTCCGGCAGGCATGCGGCATCAGCCAGGAGTGTACTCCCCTCCCGCTCAAGGCAATCTGGCACGGCCCGAAACAAAATTCACGCGGAATTTTGACCTTTTGGAAAAGCATGCCCCCCGTTGGAAAAACATGCCCAAGACGGTGACAGCTGCGGGGGATTGCCACATTGTCGTCGCAAGCTCGCCGCGACAACGCGTCAGCCGGGGGCGAATTCTCCGCCTCGCCGCCGGCGCCGGTAGCCGATCGCATAGAGGATGAAGGCAAGCACCGCGAACACGGCAAACCCCGGCTGGGCAAGCACCCAGGCGATGCCGCCATCCCATATCATCGGATTGACCTTGGCGCGCACGAAGGTCTCGAAGGCCGCGCGGGTGTCGGGCGAAACCGCCAGCCAGCTCGAATTCAGCGGCGTCATGACCAATGCGGAAGCCGCCACCGAGCGCGTCGCGTCGAGCACGGCCATGATGACGGCGACCGAGAGTGCGACCATGGCCGCGAGGCGAAACAAAAAACGCAGCATCGAAATCTTCCCCGGTCCTCAAGTTCCTCCCGAGGACCTTCCGGTCAAAGGCGAGGAATAGAATGCGCACGCCCGGCGCGCAATCGGCTTACGCGAATTTGAAGTCTATCGCTTGCGCCGATGAACGAGCCAGACGCCGAGGATGCCGCCGCCAATGGCCCCGACCACCAGCCCGGCAAGGCCGATGAACACCGCGAAGTAGCCGCAGCCGCCTTCGAAACAGCTGATGTCGGTGGCTTCGGCGATCCCCGCGCCGAGCGCGAAGCCGGCGACTGTGCCGACGACGGCGCCGAGGATGATGCCGGCCAGGGCGGCGACGATCGAACTAAAGGCTGACGGTGCCTGCGCTTCCGGCCTTGCATAAAAGGCCTTGGCCTCGTCGCGGCGGCGCAGCAAGTAAATGCAAAAAAGGCCGATGACGATTTCGGTGGCGGCGATCGCAAGCTCCCTGGCGGAGACGGTGAAATCGGGCACGGTCAGCGCATAGACCTGCTCGGCCAGCCGCCAGGCGATGGTGGTGATCTGCCAGATGGTGAAATGACGCGGAAAGCGCGCGGAATGGCTGAAGGCGAGGCCGAGCAGATAAAGCCCCCACACGATGGTGACGATGTCGAAGGCCAGTCCGCCAAGCACGAAATAGAAGATCCTGTCCGGCACGCCGGAACTCTCCAACAGCCACCGCGCCGAGACCAGCCAGTAGACCGACCATGCCATGACGAAGAGGAGCCAGACCACGGGCACGAAGGACAGCCCGCTGTCCGGAGGCCCTGCGGGCGTCAGCCCGCCTGGCATGCCTCCGGCCGGCGTTCCGCTGGCCGGCTGTTCATTGCTCGATGTCATGTCTGGACGTTGCCCCCGCAAAGCCTCCGCCGCACTCGACAGGTGGCGAGGGGCGAAGTCAAGCGCGGCCGGCCCTGCCTCCTTGCCCGTGCACACCATTCAGGACCGAAGCGCCTTAGAAGCGGAGGCGTTCAACGCCCCGCGAAACGATGCGTGGCCGGCAAAGCGAATAGACTGCCGTTATGGCTTGGCATTCGGCGCCGGATCGACTAGATGAGCCCCGCGCCTGTTTGATTGACGGGCGCCGGGAAGGGCATCCGCTGGTTGGCGGTGTCCATCAAGCGGGTCTTCCCGCAAATCCCAAAGGGATGCATCTCCCCAACCCGCGTGGCAAAACCGGCCGGGCGCGAATGCAAGGACGGAGAGGTGGCCGAGTGGTTGAAGGCGCACGCCTGGAAAGTGTGTTTACGGGAGACCGTAACGCGGGTTCGAATCCCGCTCTCTCCGCCATTATCAAGCCAATGAAACCGCCTGCGATTTCCCACCCAGCGGGTGCGGCTGACTTTATTTCACATGCTCGCCCTGGGTTCATGGCGGATTGCGGCTTGCTCGCGACGCCAGGCGCAGAAATGCCGCGGAGCCATGCGGCGGTCGTCGTCACCTGGTCCGCCAGAGTTTCAAAGGCGTAGCGCCGAACCTCTGTCTTCACTCTTCGTGCCCCATCTGTCACCGTCGCAACCAACGCGGTAGTGCCGCCTGGTGCGGTCTCAGGTCGCAGATGAGGTAATTCCATGAATTATAACGATATCGACCTCAATCTATTGCGGGTCTTTGACGTGATGATGCGGGAAAGGAGCGTGACGCGGGCGGCTACCGAATTGGGCAGAACACAATCAGCTGTAAGCCACTCCCTGTCGAAGCTTCGGTATCTATTGCGGGATGAATTGTTCACCAGAGATGGCGGCGAGATGCGGCCGACTCCCCGGGCAGTTGAGCTGCTGTCGAATATTTCCGCCGCACTCGCAACGATCCGCGCATCGATCGACCGGCATCAGATCTTCAATCCAGCAACGACGCGGCGCAACTTTCGCGTTGGACTTACAGATTATCATGCCATGGTTTTCATCCCGGGCCTCATTCGAGAATTTTCCAGGCAAGCTCCTGGCGCGACGCTGAACGTCATTCCCGCAAACGGACCCGAAATCGGTTCATCGGTCTATCTGAGACAAGTTGACTGCGCGCTGACGGGAGCAGCGATACGCGACGACCCAGGTCTCTTGAAGGTGGAGCTTGGCCAGGACCGATTGTTTTGCGCAGTGTGGAGCGGAAGCAAGATCGCCAGAAGCGCAATGACGCTGGAAACCTATCTGGCCAGTTCCCACCTCCAGATTTCCGCAGATGGCCTGGCGGAAGGCCTCGCGGATGCCGCCCTCAAACAGATGGGTCTTCGCCGCAATGTCGTTGCGACCATCTCGAACTATCCGGTGCTGCCCTGGGCGCTTCGCGGCACTGAACTGATTACCCATTGCGGTGATGCCATCCTGCAAATGCTGGATGAGAGGAGTGAGGTGACGTTGGTCCCGCCACCCCTTCCGATAGCGAATGTGAATGCCTGGCTTATTGTTCACCGCCAGATGGCGAATGACCCGGGAACCAGGTGGCTCCGGGAAATCATCGTGGGAATCTACAACGAATCGCGGAGCAAGAGACACCAAGGCACCCTCGGAGCACCGGGGTCGGCCGTAAAATAGGTCGCGGGCGCTGCTTCACCACTCAACCGCTTTTCAGCTGGGAGTGCTTCGCAACTATGAGCAGCGCTCATTTTCACAATGAGAACAATCGATTTGACGAATACTTGGGCTGGAGAGCACATTCCCTTCAACAATAACAGGGGAATGCCGAAATGAGATCAACGTTCAAGGGCCTACTTGCCCTCGCCATCGCGTGCACCGCCTCCTCGGCGTGGTCCGCAACCCTCGACAATGTCAAGAAAAATGGCGTGCTGACCTGTGGCACAAATTCGGCCACGGCTGGCTTCAGCCTCCCCGACAATGAAGGCAAATGGACCGGATTTGTCGTCGATTATTGTCGCGCCGTGGCCGCTGCCGTGCTCGGGGATGCGCAAAAGGTCAAGTTCATCCCATTGACGCCAAAGGATCGCTTCACCGCCTTGCAGTCGGGAGAGATCGACATTCTCGCGCACAACGCAACCTGGACATCGTCCCGCGATACGTCGCTAGGCATACTGTTTGCCGGCACGTATTTCTATGACGGCCAGGGGTTCATGGTGCGCAAGGCCGACAACATCACGTCGGCCAAGGGGCTCGACGGCGCATCGATATGCGTCACCCAGGGCACCACGACCGAGTTGAACCTTGCCGACTATTTTCGCTCGCAGTCGATCAAGTACACGACGGTTGGTTTCGCGGACGAGGAAGCTGTGGTGAAGGCTTATGAGGAGGGGCGTTGCGACGTCTTGTCCGCAGACACCTCCACCTTGAACGCGTCGAGGCTTCGCATGGCCAAGCCGGACGACAGCATTGTTCTTCCCGAGCTGATCTCCAAGGAGCCGCTTGGCCCGGCGGTGCGGCAGGGTGACGACCAGTGGTTCAATGTGGCGAAGTGGACGCTCTACGTCATGGTGGCCGCGGAGGAATACGGGGTCACCTCCAAGAACGTCGATGCCATGAAATCGTCGGACAATCCCAGCATCCGCCGCCTGCTTGGCGTGGAAGGCAGCATAGGCAAGGACATCGGGCTCGGCGATAACTGGCCGGTCGAGGTGATCAAACAGGTCGGCAATTACGGCGAAGTGTTCGATCGCAATGTCGGCAAGGATTCGCCGCTGAAAATGGAGCGCGGCATGAACGCGCTCTGGAACAAAGGCGGCGTTCAGTACGCTCCGCCGATCCGCTAATGCATGTCGCTCAAAAATGGCCCCGGTTTTGAGACAACGACATGCATACCGAAGACCCTAAAGCGCGTCGCCTGAGTCCGTTCAAACCCGACGCGCTTTAGGCAAAGGCATGGTTGCAAGGCGCTGGCGTGTTACCGTCAGCGCCTTGCACGGACCCGATAGGAACAGCCCATGTCCCATTTGTCGCTTCCCGCGCCGTCGCGCAGGAGGTTGTCGCTGCATGATACGAAGGTGCGGGGCATCTTCTACCAGCTCTTGCTCGCCGGCTGCCTGCTGGCCTTGGCCCTGGGCATCGCATGCAGACTGCATCGAATATGCGGGTCCGGGGGATTCCGCTCTCATTCGACTTTTGGAATGAGTCTGCCGGCTTCGACATCAATCAAACCCTGATACCGTACGATGCATTGTCCAGCTACGGTCAGGCGTTCTGGGTGGGAGTGGTCAACACCCTCTACGTCAGTCTCCTCGCAATCCTGTTCGCGACCTTGCTTGGCTTCGTCATCGGCGTTGCCCGCCTGTCGCCGAACTGGATCGTTTCGAAGGTGGCGACCGCCTATGTCGAGCTTGTGCGAAATGTTCCGTTATTGCTGCAGCTGCTGTTCTGGTACAACGCCGTCCTCAAGCCGTTGCCCTCGCCGAAGGCGTCCATCGCCATGCCCGGCGGCATCTACCTCAACAATCGCGGCCTCATCGTTCCGGAGATTCATTTGCATCCGGGAGCGGGTCTGGTGGGCCTGGCATTCGTTGCGGCCATTTCCTGCTGCGTTGCATTCTGGTTTCGCGCCAGGAGCGTCCAGAGACGGACGGGCAGGCAGCTGCCGGTGCTTCTGGTCAGTCTGGCGACCTTGATAGGATTTCCGCTGGTCGTATTCCTGGCGGCTGGCGAGCCGGTCTCGTTCGTCGCCCCGCAGCTACGGGGTTTCAATTTTCAAGGCGGGCATCAGCTCTATCCGGAGTTTGCCGCTCTCCTGATCGGTCTGTCGGTCTACACCGGTTCATACATCGCCGAGATCGTGCGAGGTGGAATCCAGGCAGTGCCAAAGGGCCAGACCGAGGCTGCGCATGCGCTGGGGCTGGCGCCGGGCAAGACGCTTCGTCTGGTCGTCGTTCCCCAGGCGCTGCGCATCATCATTCCCCCTTTGACAAGCCAGTATCTCAATCTCATCAAGAACTCGTCGCTTGCCGTGTTCATCGGCTATCCCGACCTCGTTCAGATCTTTGCAGGCACGGTGCTCAACCAGACCGGAGCCGCCGTCCAGGTCATGGCGATTACCCTGTCGGTCTATCTCGTTATCTCCCTTGCCACGTCATTGGCCATGAACGCGTGCAACCAACATTTTGCAATCGTTGAGAGGTGACGGGTGAGCGATCAGTCCATGCGTTCGCCAATTGTGATCAGCGCGCTCATACCAGCCATGGCGCCTCCCGCGGACGTTCGACCGGGTCCAGTGAGCTGGATGAAAAAGAACCTGTTTTCGACGCCGTCTTCAGGCGCGCTGACAATATGCTTTGTCCTCCTCGCCGCGTGGCTGCTGCATCACTTCCTGAGCTTTGCGATCTTCAAAGCGGTCTGGAGCGGCGGCCACGAAGCTTGCCGTGCGAACAGCCAGGGGGCTTGCTGGCCTTTCATCGCCGAGAAGTTCGACTACCTGCGATACGGCGCGTATCCGGTTTCCGAGCGGTGGCGCGTGGACCTTGCGCAGGCGATCGGCGCCATCCTCATCGTTTGGCTCCTGTGGACGAAGGCTCCGCGGCGCAAAATGGCGGCGTTGCTGTTCTTCCTCGTCTTCCGCGTGGCCGCGTTCGTTCTCGTGCGCGGCGTTGCCTGGCTTCATTTGCCTGTCATCGATACGACGCTCTGGGGCGGTCTCTTGATCACGTTGCTGATGTCGATCGTGGGTATCGTCTTCTCGCTTCCGATCGGGGTTATCCTGGCGCTTGGACGCAGGTCGGAACTCCCTTTCGTCAAGACGGTTTGCGTCACGTTCATCGAAGTCGTCCGCGGCGTGCCGTTTATCACAGTGTTGTTCATGGCGAACTTCATGATGCCGCTCTTCGTCCCGGATTATCTGACGCCTGATCGTCTGTTGCGCCCGCTCATCGCGATAGCGTTGTTCTCGTCCGCCTATATGGCCGAGGTCGTGAGAGCCGGCCTTCAGGCGATCCCGAAGGGCCAGTACGAAGCGGCCAAGGCGCTCGGGATCGGCTACTTCGACATGATGCGCCTGATCGTCCTCCCTCAGGCGTTGACGATCGTCATACCGAGCATCGTCTCGACCTTCATCGGTCTGTTCAAAGACACGACTCTGGTCGCCATCGTCGGCATCGCGGATTTCCTGAAGGCCATCGAAACGGCGCGCGTCGATCCGAACTGGGCAGGCCCGACGATCTCATCAACCGGCTACCTCTTTGCGGGGCTGGTCTACTGGAGCTTTTGCTTCGGCATGTCGCGTTACTCGCAATATGTGGAGCGCCAAATGGCGCGTGGCCACAAATCCTAGGAGGCGCTGATGATGCCACAAGCAATGCCCGCGGCAAGGTGACTATCAAATGGCTTGTGCAGACACGCCCGCATCGGCGCTTGGGCAACGACATATCGCGGGAATAGATTTCGACCAGATCCACGACCGTCAGCAGTTCGGATCCGTCAAATGGGCCAACCAGTGGGACGAGTTCTCTCCTCAGGTCGAGGGCCAGGACCTGCTGTCGCTGTGGACGGCGGATATGGATTTCCGCGGTCCGGAAACCGTCATCGCGCGACTGCGCGAGGCCGCGGAGCATGGCATTTACGGCTACACACGCCGCGATCCGCGCCACTACGAGATCGTGCAATCGTGGTTCGCGCACCGGCACAACTGGTCGCCGAAACTGGAGACCTTGCTTCCCGCGCCGGCGATCATGCCGTCGGTGGCTGCGATACTGCGAACCTTCACCAAGCCCGGTGACGGCGTCATTGTGCAGTCGCCCGTGTACTCGCCCTATTTCGAAGTGGTTCAGGGAAACGGGCGGGTTCTGCTTACGAACCGGCTGAGGCTGCAGAACAACAGATATGAGCTCGATCTCGAGGATTTCGAGAAACTGGCGGCCGGCGGTGCCAAGGCATTCCTGCTGTGCAATCCTCACAACCCTGCCGGAATGGCCTGGACACGCGAAGAATTGGCGGCGCTCAACGACATCTGCGAGCGCCATGGGATCCTGGTCATATCCGACGACATTCACTGCGACATAAGGTTGTCGGATCGCCCCCACATCGTCTTCTCCTCCATCTCGGAAGATGCTGCCGAGAAATCGTTCATCTGCACCGCTCCAACGAAGACTTTCAATCTTGCCGGGGTTCCTTCGGCAACCATTTCGGTAGCCAGCAAAAAGCGCCGCGAGGCGCTTCTTGCCGCAATGCAGGCGTCATTCATGGTGAATGCGAACTTTTTCGGCCGCCTGGCCCTGGAGGTTGCTTACAGCAGCGGCGCGCCGTGGCTCGACCAACTCACGCGCTACATCGCCGGCAACATCGATCTGGTTTGCGAGTTCGCCGGTGAACACCTTCCAGGCATCACGCCCATGCGGCCCGACGCATCGTTTCTGGTGTGGTTGGATGCGTGCGCGCTCGATCGCCGAGTGGGTGGAATTCAGAAATTCTTTGTCGATCGGGCCGGGGTTAATCTCTATGACGGCCGCGTCTATGGGCCTGGCGGCGAAGGCTTCATTCGCCTGAATGTCGGCTGCCCGCGTCCTCTGTTGCGCCAAGGACTGGAGCGCATGTCCAGCGCGCTGGCATCCCTGTGATCGACCGCCAGGGTGCTTCGGATGCGAGCCTGGTACTTGATGCCGGCAGCCGGTAAGGAAACGTCCGAGGGCGACGAGCCGGGTGGCCCGCAAGTCCGGATTCCATAGCCGTGCCGGACACGACCCTCAAGCCAAAGTCGACATGTCCAGCTTGATCGCCGCTACCATTTCACAGCGAACCCGAGCTTGGCGCCCAGGGCGTGGCTATCGCCAAAATCCTTGAGGCTTGTCCGCGCTGTCCCTTCTCCGAAGACGGCGTAGCGACCGTCCGCCCAGCTCAGCGAGCCACCAAGGCCGACACCGCCCCACAGCGCCTGATTTTCGCTGACCAGTTTCGTGCCAGACACATCGACATCATTTCCGTCGAGGAAGTCGTAGTAAAGGTTGCCGAGCCCGTAAATGTGCGTGCGGCTGACTTGCCCCGCATCGTCCACCCACTGGTCTTCATAGTCCGCGGAGAGGCCGAGGCGGCCGACGAGACTGTTGCTGCTGCCGGGCGACACGACGGCGCCAAACGGGTCGGTGAACGCGTCGAAGTCGACCGAGGAATAGGCAAGCTGGGCCTGCGGCGTCAGCGACCAGTTGCCGTTGAGGGCGATCTTCTGTCCGGTCTCGATGCTCAGCCCGTAGCCGAAACCGTTGTTGCCGTCCGCAAGCGTGGTGCCCAGCGTGGCCGACCGGATGTCACTGTCATACCATGTCGCCTCGGCCTGCGCGTCGACGTAGAAGCCACCGCTGCCGAACCAGGTGAGCGTGCTGCCGACGCCGTAGCCGGTGGCAGCGATCGACCCTGCCCCGAAGATCGAGGAGACGTCCGACGACGCGGTTCCGTAGTGGGCCGTAATCCCTCCGATCAGGGTACCGGCGTCGCTTTCGTGCAGCAGGCCATCGACGCCGGCCTGCAGCTTCCAGGTGGTCACGTCATAGTTCGTGCCGGAGGTCGACGTCTCCGGCTTGATCTCGGCATGGGCAGCTTCGATGCGCGCCCATATCGCCTTGCCGTCGACCGAGCCCTGGCCTGGCAGGTCCGCACCTTGCGGCGTAGCACCCTCGCCCCACGACCGATTGCCAATGCGTTGCTGCATGGTGCCCAGTTCATTGAAGGCCTGCAGCACCCCTTCATAGGCCTCGTACAGCGGCACGCCGGGCGAATAGAGTGGCTGCGGATCGGGATCGCCGTTGACCAGGGCCGAGCGCAGATACCAATCGCCATCGGCCGGTGTGCTGACGCCGTTCTTGTAGAGCCTGTATGCGTAGGCGCCCGCGACGACCGCTGCATCGCCTTCGAAGGTATAATTGCCGTCGAGCGAGAAGCTGCCGTTCGAGACGCCGCCGACGTCGACGATCTTGATGCCTCCGACCGTTTGGGCGCCCGACCCGCCGAAATTGACGACCTGAAGGGTACCCGTCCCTGACGTGTTGCCGGCGATCACCAGCATGTCTGTCGGCGAACCGTCACCACCGAGCGCAGCGTTGAGAACGACGGCGCCGCTATTGCCGACATAGTCGCCGCTTACGGTAAGTGTGTCGCCTGGGACGCCACCCGCGATGCGCACCGTTCCGGCGTTGCTCAGCCCCGCAATCGTCTGGGACGTGCCGGCAAGATCGAGCGTGGCGCCCGAGGCGACGGAAAACTGCGAGGAGGAACTGAACGCGTTCGCAGCGCCCGCGGCAAGCGTGCCGCCGCTGACCATAGTGGCGCCGGTAAAGCCTGAGTTGTCCAACGCAAGCAGCAGCGTGCCTTGGCCGTCCTTGATGAACGTACCGGCGCCCGAGAACACGCCGGCATAGCTGGCGGAGGCGACTTGGTCGAATGTGAAGGAGGCGCCGGCGCCGATCGCGACATCGCCACCGAAGCGCTCGGCTGCCGAGACGAGGCCGCCTTGATTGACGGTCCAGTCCAGCAGCGACGTGCCTGACAGCGTCAGCACGCCGGCGCCATCCTTCATCATTGCGCCGGTGCCGGAGATATCGCCGGCGAAGCTGGCGTCCGCCGCCTGGTCGAACACGACAGTGCCGGAATTGCCGATGTCGCCACGAATCGAGGTTGCATCGCCGACCAGCGTGCCAGCGCTGACCAACGTGTTGCCGCCATAGCTGTTCGTTCCCGTAAGCGTCAGCGTGCCGGCGCCGGTCTTGGCAAGGCTGCCAGCGCCAGAGATCGCACCGGACAAGGTCAGGTCGGCCACAGTGTCGAAGGTGCCGCCGGCCGACGAAAGCGTGACGTCGCGCGCCGAGCTGAACGCCGCTGTGTTGCGCAGCGTCCCGCCGGAGAGCGTTAGGCCGCCAGCGGCAACGCCGAGATTGTTGTCGGCTGAAACAGATAGCACGCCGCCCAGGACGGTGGTGCCGCCCGTGTAGGTGTTGGCGCCGGACAGCACCAGCGTGCCCGCATCGGTCTTGGTCAGGCTGCTGGTCCCGGTTAGCACGGAGGCGATGGTGGCGGTGTAACCTGCTCCGGCCACCGTGCCGTCGCCGACCCGAATGATGCTCTCGCCGCCAGCGCCATCAAGCGTGATGGCGTCGCCTTCGATGCGGTAGCCATCGGCGGCGAATTGCATGCCCGTAATCGCAAGCGCGCCGGCGCTGCCGTCGGCGATGACGGTGCCGCCGAGCGTCTGGAAGATGGCGAAGCCGGGCTGCGGCTTCATCGCGCCAGTTACCAGGCCGGTGCTCGTCGTCCAGTTCAGGCTTGTCGCCGTCCACGTGCCGTTGCCGCCGTCGACCAGATCATTGTTGGCATTGCCGGCCGCGTCACCATCCCAGAAGAGCAAGTCGGTGCCGACGCTGCTGACGAGATTGACCTGGTTGGCGACGGAGGTCTGCACCGTCAGGTCGGCGGCCGTGACACCGGCCGGCAGATTGCCGAGCTCGAGACCATTGTCGGTGAGTGCGCCGCCATAATTGATTAGCCGGTAGACGCCAGGCCCGAAGCCGCCGACATCGGTGATGTTGAGGCTGCCGTCCAGCGTCAGCGCGCCGGTCACCTCGATCAGGTCGTTGACACCGCCGCCGACAATGCCCGCCTGGCCGAGCTCGTAGTCGAGCATAGAACCGGAGCTCAGGCTGAGCGATCCGACCGTAAGCGTGCCAGGGCTGGACCCCGGCGCCAGCACACCGCCATCGGCGACGATCACCGCGCCGCCGATCGAGCCGGAGCCGCCCAGCGTGCCGCCGCTGTTGACCGTCGTTTCGGTGCTGCCGAGCGAGCCCTCGACGATAAGCTTGCCGCTGTCGACGGTGGTGCGGCCGGAATAGGTACTGTCGCCCTTGAGCACCAGGGTGCCGGCGCCCTCCTTGTAGACGCCGCCCACGCCGCTCAGCTCGCCATTGGCGGTCAGCGTCGTACCCGCCGCCGCGCGGAAGTAGCCATAGGCGGAAGTGAGGTTGACATCGCGGCTCATGGCGAAGCTTGCTGTCGTGCCGAGTTCGCCGCCGTCGAGTGTCAGCAGGCCCGTCGCGGCACCCAGATTCTGGTCCGACGCGACCGAGATGCTTTTGCCGGTCCCGACCTTCGTGCCGCCGCTGTGGGTGTTGGCACCGGTCAGCGTCAGCGTGCCGAAGCCTTCGATGTCGACGCTGCCCGAGCCGGAGATATTTCCGCCGAAGGTGTGGGGGCCGAGGTCGAGAAACGAGACAGCGCCGTTGTCCAGGATGTCGCCACGGATCGCCACGGTGTTGCCGGCAAGCGTTCCTGCATTGACGATGTTGCCACCCGTATAGCTGTTGGACAAATTGGTGACGTTGAGGGTGCCGGCGCCGCTCTTGACCAGTGTGCCGGTGCCGGTCACCTGGCCTGACACGTCCAACTGCGTGCCTGCCACCGTGTCGAACCCGCCGGTCGAATTGATCAGGACATTGCGATTGGTGGCGAAGCTGGTGGTCGTGCGCAACGTGCCGCCGTCGAAGGTCAAGCCGCCCGAGAGGGCGCCCAGATTGTCATTGTTCGAAATCTGCAGGATCCCGCCGGACAAGGTCCAAGGCGTGACGGCAGTTGTCGTCCCCGTTAGGGTCCAGGTGCTGTTTCCGGTTTTCTCGTAGAACCCAAACCCGTCATATTTGGCGCCAGCGCCGATCTGCGACACACCGAAACTGGCGCTGATATCGCCACCCAGCTTGAATGTATCCGCGGCGCTGAAAGCGACCACATTGCCTGTGATGGTGGAGCCGGCCTGAATCTCCAGCGAATTGACGCCGCCGGTGAACTGGATGGCTTTGCCGGCTGCCGGCGTTCCGCCACCGGTGCCGACGGCACCGCCGCTGATCGTACCCGCATTGATGACCGCGATGTTGGCGCCCTTGATCCCTGCGGCGCCATCGCCGCCTGCCAAGGAGCCCTGACCGCCACTGCCGCCAACGATCGTCGCACCTAGCTTGTTGATGACGGTTCCACCTGAAAGCAGCAGAACAGCGGCGCCACCGTCCCCACCGCCGCCGAGAACTGTTCTTCCACCGGCACCCCCGAGCAGATTCCCGCTGTTCTGGATTGTCCCGCCGCCCATCAGGACGATGGCAGCTGCGCCGCCGCCACCACCTGCTTGGACCCCAATTGTGGAGAGACTCGTGCCGCCGGTAACGCTGCCGCCCGCCTCTACAAACACGTTTGCGGACGAGAATATGCCGACGCCGCCACCACCGCTGCCGCTGTTGCCATTGGTCCCACCTCGGCCGCCAGTGCCACCACTCACCGATCCTGTGCCAGTGACTGTAACGTCGGCCGTGGCACTGACGCCCACACCGCCACCGCCACCGCCGCCGCTCCTGACGACGCCATTCGTGCCAGGGGAGCCCAAAGCGCCGGCCCCGCCGCTGATGCTGGTTGCAATGGTCCCGTCTGTCGAGATGACCAGACCCGTAGCACCAGTGGCACCGGCAACGCCATTTGGGTTGTTGGCTGTCCCACTTACCGCTCCCGATCCTCCTGGCGCCCCGTCACCCGTCGTGAGGTCAATGCCGCCACCACCGCCACCAGCGGTCGCGCCATTGGCGGCATTCTGACCCGTGGCACTCGCGAGCGCGCCGTCAACGCCACCTTGTCCAGCGCCTGCGCTGCTACCATTGCCGCCATCGGCCCGAGCCGGCGCGGCGCTCAGCGCAAGGGCAACAGTTAGGATCATCAAGGCGGAAGTGCTGGAGCGAAGCGACACGACTTGCGGCAAGCGCGCGAGATGCAAAACCCAAAACCCATCACGCGCAATCCGCTCCGCCATGCCTAAGCTCCCTGATTCCTGAGTGCGCGAAGGCAGCATGAAAGCTATTCGCCCGCAAGAAGTTTATAGTCATGAGAGCTACCAAGAAGCTAACGGTGATCAGTAAAATGAAGTCTGCGACTTTTGAGCGACAGAAAGTAGTCAATATTAGATATAGCTTATTAAACAGAGACCTTACGGAATCGCGAGAACAATCTCGCTGCATCAATTTATGCGGAAACGTTCGGACCTCCTGGGCTCCAGCCGATCCCATCGGGCGGAGGTGAGTTTCGCCTCTACGGGGGCGATGAGGCGCTAGGCTGCCCCTTGGGCGACCCCTCACTATCCTGCAAGAAGTGATTCTGTAATCGACTCCCACTCTGCGTCTAGCTTGCCAGTTGCCACAGGCTGCCCGGCGCGGCGGTACCAGTAGGCTGCATTAGAAAGGTCGCCTTCTTTGCGGTGCAGATAGGCATGAACCCATACAGAGGCCGGATCAGATTCGTTGGCCTGCACACACTCATGCGCCCGCTCCCAATCGCCCTGTCTATCCCACCATAGAGCGTGGAGCGCCATCCCAAGATTCGCCGGGGGCTCTACTCCCTGAAGGGTCGCACGGAACTCGTCGATGTCCATAGTTACCTCGCCTCTGGCTACGCCGGTCCTGTCCCGTTCCGTGCAACGAAATGCGCCCTCTGCCGGTGATTTGCTCTGTCGACTTTAGCAATGGCTCTGGCGATCTTTAGCGGAAACCGGGTTTCCGCTCGACGAAGGCCGCATCAAGGGCTTCCAATTGACGAATGCTCGTTGCAGGGCTGCTTCCTGCTTCTAAGCTTCTTGGACGACAGAAGCTGCCACGGAAACCGAAGGCGCTTCCAGGCTCCATGTTATGCCATGCGGACCGTGTTCGAGAATTCCCTGCCCACTAACCGCTGCGGGCGCGACCCGCTTCAGCACCACGGTTCCAAAGCCACCTTGTCCGACAGTCTGAACCTGCGGCCCATCGGTTTCGACCCAGGTGAGGTGAAAGAGCCTCGAAGCACCGGAACCGGTGATGCCCCATGTGACCGAGATCCGGCCCTTGTCCCCTGAGAGAACCCCGTATTTGGCCGAGTTGGTCGCCAGTTCGTGGAAGGCAATCCCGAGATACTGAACTGCGTTGGGACTGAGCACCAATGATGGGCCCGACATTTCGATCACATCCCCCCGCGGGAAAGGCTCGACCTGGGCCGCCAAGAGGTCGCTGATCGTGGCACCCTTCCAATCCGCCGATACAAGCAGGTCGTGAGATCGTGACAACGCCATGATGCGCTCGCGCACCTGGGTTTCAAATTGTTTTGGCGTCTCCGATCGCTTGTTGGTCTCCCGGATCATCGACAGGATGACCGAATACTGGTTTTTCACCCGGTGGTTGACCTCGCGCATCAGCATGCGGATGCGGTATTCATTCTCCTTCGCCGACGTGATGTCTCGCGCTATCTTCGATGCGCCGGTGATCTGCCCAGTTGCGTTACGCACGGGCGATATCGTCAGCGAAACCGGAACCAGGCTGCCATCCTTGCGCAGGCGGGTCGTTTCGAATGGTTCGACGCGCTCGCCGCGGCGAATGCGTTGGAGGATGCGGGGTTCCTCGTCCTGATGGTCTTCGGGGATCAGCATGGTCACCGACCGGCCAATCGCTTCGTCGGCGGTATAGCCGAAAAGCCGTTCGGCGCCGTGGTTCCAGCTTTTTATGATGGTGTTGAGATCCTTGCTGACGATAGCGTCAAATGAGGATTCCACGATCGCTGACAGGTGCTGCCTGGTTTCTTCGGCACGCTGGCGGTCCGTCAGGTCCAGCAGCATGTTGACGGCGCCAATCAGAGCGCCGTGCTCGTCCCGCAGCGGTGTCGGGTAGGGCAGGAACGGAAAAAACGATCCATCGGGACGCTGCGCAACAGCTTGCTGATTGCGGACCGGCCTGTTCTCCTTGAGCGCGATGGCCATCGGGCATTCATCGTGCGGCAATTCCTTGCCGTCGGCAGTGAACAGCTTGAACGTCACACACCATTTATCCTTGCCGATTTCAGGCTCCCTGCCTGCCAGATCGGCCGCGGCGCGGTTGTAGTAGGTGATCGTCCCATCCTGATCGGTCGTGTAGATGGCGACGGGTAGGCCGTCGAGTATCTGGTGATAGGTACTGTCATGCTGCCTGAGCTCCGAGCGGGTGTGTACCAAGTCGGTTACATCGACCGTGAAGCACCGGGTGTTGATCAGCTTGCCGTCCCGGAAATGTCCGCTTGACGTGACTTCGACGTGCTTGATCGATCCATCGCTGGCCCTCAATCGCGCCGGATATCTTACGATCTTCTCGCCATTGGCAAGGCGAACCAAAATGTCCTCTATGACGTCCCGGTCGGGATAGAACTCGGCGATGTGGCAACCGAGGTAGTCCTCCGCAGGATAGCCGAGAAGGTCGAGCTCAGCCTGATTGGCATGCACGATCAAGCCGTCTGCGTTCACCAGATGCAGGGCAACGGCGCCGTTTTCGAAGAAATCCTTGTAATCGAAATCCAGACCGTCATTGCTGGACACTCCCGGGTTTTCGAAGGCGAGAACAGTCGCCTGTGTTGCTTCATGCATCCCAAACACCTTGTCCAGTCCAACCAAATATAATGCGGCTTGGATCAGTTGGTTCCCATTGCTCGCGATCTCGACCCGCTGCGTACGGGAACTCGATCCTAAAAGGGGCGTAGCCTCGACTCGTCTTCCATCTACAAACGTGCGATGATCCACGCATGGGCAAACCCTTGGTCCTTGTCGTTGACGACGAAGCCTTGATAGCACTGGATATGGAGTCCACTCTTTCGGAGGCGGGCTTTGCCGTGGCATGGCGGCGACATGTTCCCAGGCGAAACGTTTTCTTGCGGACCATACCCCCGCCGCAGCGATCCTGGACGTCAGGCTGTCGGACGGCGAGGCTGTTGACGCGGCAAAAACCTTGGCAGGGCGGGCGGTTCCTTTCATCGTCTATTCCGGCCTGGGGCTCGAGGAAACCCCCGAAGCGTTCTCGTCTGGCGTAAGAGTGATGAAACCCGCCGGACCTGCAGAGGTGGTCCGGGCTCTCAAAGCGATGACCGCCGGGCAGCAGAAGGCGACGGGATAGCCGTGCTCTGAGCACCTTCGGTCTAAATTAGCCAGGCGCTGCCGGAGCAGCTGCCGCGCCTCACGGAGCAGCGAGTTGCGGCCGGTGCCGATCAGGCGAACAAGTTCGCGCCCGTGATCCTCGGTGATGCCGGTCTCCCTGGCAATTGACAGCACCAGTGCTTCTTCCCTTCCACTTTCTTAGGGTCGTGCGTTGCCCGTGCTGATCATGCCTTCTCCATCGGCTCAACGCCAAGATCTGAGAGAGACTCATTCCTCGACGCACGGTCAACCTCGTTGTGCCGCGTTTGAACGGCAGAGATAGCGGCTCAATTATTGCGTTGCCAGGATCGATCCTGGCACAGCCAAGTGGCCGATCCATTCGCACGATAATGCGCCCCGCGCAGGGACGGCGCCAGCACGGGCCAGATCGACCGGACAGATTGAGCAGTCCTATGCCTCTCCGAACTCGGCTTCGTTTCTCGACTTCGGGTGCCGCTCGTAGTCAACGGGCGGCGGCAGGAGCATGATTTCGGTCTCCTTGCGGCCGAACTCTCGGCCGATCTGGAACGCCGCGTAGATCGCGCCGAGGCGGATAAGGAATCTGAGCATGGGGTTCTCCTTCGGTGTTAGGAACCGCAAGGCCGCGAGATTGTTCCATGGCTTGCGAGTGGGGGACGATCTTGCCGTCTCACCAGGCATTCCAGCGCCGGCGCGGCAATCTGAGACATGGCGGTGCGGCTAGGCTGTTGCGGCCGTTGCCTGGGCCGGGATCCGTTTTCGAGGGGCCGGACGCCGTCGATCGCGGCGTTTCGAAACGACTTTGAGGGGAACGGCCGGCGCTGGAGAAAGTGCGCCAAGCACAGCGTTGACCATGCCGTGGGCTACGAAATCGGCGCTGATGTCGGCGGCCAAAGCTTGCCTTTCTTGCCCGACATCGCCCTGCTCCGCGTCTGACCAGAACACAATCCCAATTCTCAAACCTGCCTTGGCGCGCTTCAGTCTGCGGACCAGAAAGCGGGCATGCTTGAGCGAATCCCGGTTCAGGAAACCGACCACGACGGTGTCGATCGCCTCTAGTTCGAGACGACGAATACCTGCCGGCTCCATATCGACAAAACTGGCCTTCGCCACCGTAGCACCTTGCACCTCCAGCACCTGAGCGAGCATGGCGGCAGCGGCATCGTCGAGTTCGCCGCGACCGCCGGCACAAAGCACCGACATGTCCTTGCCGTCGGGCAGCTCGATCTCTTCCTCTTCGACGCCATCTGTTTCCCTGCTCGCGCTCCCTTCCGCGGTGGTTGCCGGCGCATCTTCCTCGCTTGCCTCTTCCTGTGCATCGTCGGCAAGATTTGCCACAAGAATTTGGGCGCTCGCCGCCACCTGCCTTCGCTGTTGATCGCCCATCACGCCTCGCATGCGGTCCTGCTCGCCCAACAGGAGAGCAGGAATGGCGACCGTGTCGTAGAAATCGATCAGGTACTTCTCCTCGAGGATCTCCTCGGCATGGTCAGTTGCCTCGTCGGGATCGCCGGCCAGGAGCCGTTGATAGAGCCGGGCGTGAGGTTCAAGGACGGGCTCGTTGCCAAACAGGACGTCGAGAAATTCGAACTGCGGAACATGTCGCCCGAGGACGACGAGGCAAACTGTCAGCGGCGTCGAAAGGACCAGGCCGAGTGGCCCCCACAACCATGTCCAGAAAATTGCCGCAACGATGATTGCCAAAGGAGAAAGTCCCGTGCGCGAGCCATAGAGCCACGGTTCGATGACGTTGCCGGTTACCAATTCCATCACGACAAACAGTGCGGCGGTCCACAGCACCAGCGACCAGCCGGGCGCAACCGCCAAGGCCAGAAACAAGGGCAGCAGCATGCCGATAACAGGGCCGATATAGGGAACGAAGCGCAGCGCCAGTGCCAGCAACCCCCACAGCAGCGCGTTGGGAATGCCGAGCACCCAAAGGCCAATCGCGATTGGTATCGCGTAGACGATGTTCACCACCAATTGCATGATCAGATAACGGCCAACCCGTTTGCCGGCATCCTGCAATGCCTGCGTTGTGCGATGGAGGTCGCCATAGCCGACGAGGCGGATAAACCGGTCGCGCAGATCCTCGCGCTCAAGCAACATGAAGATGACGACGATGATGATCAGGCCAGCTGATGCCAGCGGGCTGATCAACGGTCCGATGATGTTCTGCAATACCTCCAGAGGTCTCTCGCGGGCGACGATCTCGACGGGAACAGGCTCGCGCCGGGGCTTGTCGGCCGCAGGCGGCGCCACATCCTGCTTGTCGATCTCCTGACCGACGCGCTCGATCACCCCGCTCAGCCTGGCAATTATGCCGCCACCAACGCCCGTCTCCTTGAGGGAACGCACCTTGGTCAAAATGTTTGTCTGGTAGACGGAAATGTTCTGAGCAAGCTCGCTTACCTGGGTCGCAACAATGAAGCTGAACAGGCCCAGGGCCGCGAATGCGCCAATCACGCTCAGAAGCACTGCAGGCAGCCGAGGCAAGCCGACACGCTTCAGTGCGGAGACCATCGGCACCAGCGCAAAGGTCAAAAGCAGCGCGATGGCAATGGGAAGGAACACCTCACGACCGAAATACAGCGCAGCTACTGTCGTGACGATGGTTGCCACGGTAGGCAGAGCTGTGCGCGGATGGGCATTGCCTGCCGCAAGAATCCGTCCTAGCCCCCGCTCGGACGATGAGATGTCGTTTCGACGATTGGCAGCCACGTGATTCCCCCCGTTTCCTACCGATAGTTAGACCCATTCGCCTGCCGGGCAATGTTTAGCAGGGCCGAATACATACGTTTTGCGGTTTTGCGCCCTGGGCGCTGTGCTCCGACGGTTCAGTCGATATCGTCGGAGCCGCAAATCTGTGGTAAAGCCGCCGCCCAACCAACCAAAGGACGACACTGTGAGCGAACCGACTGTGGCCGAAGCGACCGAAAGTATCTATGCCTCGCTGCGGGCGGACAATGCCGACATCGACGCCCATATCGCGACGCTCAAGGCAGCGCTGACACGAGAGGGCGCAAAACAGGCGGTGTTCGATCCGGCAAAATTGGCGCAGAACAACCGCTCGGGCCGTAAGTTGATGCAGGCTTATTTTCGCCAGCGCGGCGTGAGCGTGAGGTTTTCGGACCAGTAGCGCGCGGCAGCTTGGGGGAACCGCGTCTCGACGGACGGTCCGTATCTCGCCCGCTCCGCCCTGCGGTGGACTTTCGTCAATCCTAGGCGAATGCCCGCATTGCCCCTGCCCAGGTCGGTGTCACTCCCTGCCCCTGCAGCTCTTGACGGAAACCGGTGCCTCCTGTTTGAGGGGGGACCAGGACGTTGCTGCATGGGGAGATGGGCAAGGTGGGCAAACAGTGAAGCGCGTTCTTCAGATGCTTGCCGCGGCGATCATCGCGTCCGGGGCGACCGGCTGCACGAGCATTTCCTACTACGCGCAGTCGTTGCAGGGTCACGCGCAGATCATGGCCGCCCGCAAAAATATTGGAAAACTCATCCGTGATCCTTCGACGCCTGAGGCATTGCGCGCCAAATTGACGTCGGCTAGCGCCATAAGACGGTTTGCGACAGATGAGCTGGCACTGCCCGAGAACAGCAGCTACCGCAGCTATGTCGACATCCATCGCGACGCCGTGACCTGGGCCGTTTTTGCCGCGCCGCAATTCTTGCTGGCGCCACGAACATGGTGCTTTCCGGTTTTCGGCTGCGTTCCATACCGGGGTTATTTCTCCCGGAAATCCGCGGCTGAAAGCGCTGTCGAGCTTCAAAGACAAGGCCTCGACGTCTATGTCTCGGGCGTCACCGCCTATTCCACGCTTGGCTGGTCGAGTGACCCGCTGCTGAGCACCATGCTGCGTCAGGACGACACCTATCTCGCAAGCCTTGTTTTTCATGAGCTGGCGCATCAGCGCCTCTATGTGGATGGCGATTCCGCATTCAATGAGGCGTTCGCCGTAGCCGTCGAAACCAGCGGCGTCAGGAAATGGCTCCGCGCCGCCGGCGATCGGGCCGGATTGCGCCGCTACGAAGCCGATCGCAAGCGCAGCGCCGATTTTCTCGGGCTGGTGGCGAGGACGCGCGACGAGCTAAGGCAGGTCTATGGTAGTCCCCGCACCCCGGAAAAGATGGCGGCCGCCAAGGCAGCAACCATCGACCGGTTGCGGGCGCGCTACCGGCAGATGCGCGACAGGCACTGGGCGGGATACCGTGGATACGACGCCTGGTTCGATGCCCCGATCAACAACGCAAAGCTCGCCGCAACTTCTGTCTACGGTGAACAGGTTCCGGCCTTTCTTCGCTTGTTCGACCTGTGTTCGGGCGACTATCCAAGGTTTTACGCTTCTGTCCGGCGGATCGCGGATTTGCCCAAATCGTCACGCGCCGAAGCGCTCAAGGCTGCGGACACGTGCAATTGACTTGAACAAGCACAGGCTGGTCCTGACGATCACCCCAGCGACAGTTCCTTCGTCTGGTGTCTCAAAACGAGGCCGACCGCGCCCAGCAAGGCATCGTTCTCGGTGTGCCTGCCAACGATGATGCGCGTGCGCAGCGCGGGAGCGACATCCCGGGACTTGATCAGCGTGTGGCGTTCATAGGACGCGATCAGCGGCGTCAACAGAATGTCCCCTGCCAAAGCCATGTGGCCGCCGATGATGATAAGCGGCGGATTGAGCACCGAGCCGATCAGGCCGAGACCCCGGCCGGCGATCTCGGCGGTATCCTCGATCATCCGCAACGCCCTGACGTCGCCCTGCTCGGCCATGGCGATGACATCGTCCATGGTGACTTGCCGCCCAACGACACGCGAAATCTGTTCCAGCGGCCGGGTAAAACTCGCGTAGAGCTCCAGGCATCCGCGATTGCCGCAGCGGCAAAGGTCGCCGCCGGGATCGATGCTGATGTGCCCGAATTCGCCGGCGCCGCCGGCGACGCCCGTCACCAGCCGGCCATGCTGGACAATGGCGCCGCCGACACCCAGATCGATCTTGAACAGCACGAAATCGTCCTGGCCGACGGCCGCACCCCACATCAGCTCGGCAATGGCCGCGCAGTTGCTCTCATTGTCGGCGAAGATCGGCTGTTCCAGAACGGGTCCAAACACATCTCGTATGTTGACGCCGGCCCATGTTGGAACCATGCTGGCGCGCAGCACCACTCCATCGCGGCTGACAGGGCCGGAGACGGAGACACCAACCCCCAGGAGCCCCGCCATCGGCAGACCATTTTCCCTGTAGGATTGGGCAATCGCCGATTTGACCGCCTGGGCCGCCTGTTGCGGCTGGTAGTCCAGCGCCATTGGAATATTTTGTTCGGCAATGACGGAATGCGAGACATCGGCGACGATGAGCCGTATCTGCTGAAGAGCCAGGTGAATGCCGACGCAGGTGCCCGCTGTCGGATTGAGCGTCACCGCCGCGGCTGGCCTGCCGATGCCTCTGATGCCGTCGCGGCTGGTCGGGGCTTCGATCACCATTCCAGACTTTTTCAAGCCGTTAAGCGCGGTTGACACCGTCGAGCGCGCCAGACCGGTGGCGCGTGCGATCTGCAACGCCGAGAGTGCGCCGCGCTCGCTCAGGCAGCGCACGATCATGCTCTCCGGCGACGCGGAGGGTCTGTCGATCAGCCAGGTTCTAAGCGAAGGTTTTGTCATGGCTCAACATAAACATCGTTGACTGATAGCTCCAATATGTCATCTTGGAAAGAACTCGAGATTGACGCATCTCGCCGGCGGCGGCTTCAAACCGCGGCCATAAGCGGTCGAGACGAACCGTGCAACACGATATGGGAGTGAAACGATGAAGTCCGTCATGACCGCGTTTGCGGCCGCTGCTGCGTGCACATTTTTCGCCGGGGCAGCCTTCGCCGAACCCAAGACCAACCTTTTGCACCAGTGGGCGACCGGATCGGACGCCCAGGCGATCGCCAAGCTCGGCGAGATGTTCACGGCCAAGGGCGGCAAATGGGAACAGACCTCGATCGCCGGCCACACCGCCAATACGCTGGCCAAGCTGCGCGCCGACGTGATCGCCGGCAATGCCCCGCCTGCCGTGCAGCTCAAGGGCCCTGAGATCGCCGAATGGAACGAGACCGGCATGACCGCCGATCTCGACGAGTTGGCGGCCTCGGAAGGGTGGGAGAAAGTGGTGGCGCCGGAATTGCTTCCGGTGATGAAGCCGACCGGCAAATGGGTCGCCGCGCCCATGAACATCCACCGCATCAACTGGCTCTGGGCCTCGCCCAAGGTCATGCAGGCGGCCGGCGTGGCGGAAATGCCGAAGACCTGGGCCGAGTTCAATGCGGCCTGCGACAAGATCGTCGCCACAGGCAAGATCTGCATCTCGCATTCGACCGCCGACTGGACGGATTCGACGGTGTTCGAGGTCGTGCTCTATGGCCAGGACATCGATCTCTATCGCAAGGCCTTCGTCGAGGGCGATGTCGAGTCCATGCGCAGCCCGGGCATGGTCAAGGCCTTCACGCAGATGCGCCTGATGACGAGCAAATACATGGATCCGGGCATGGTCGGCCGCGACTGGGATTCGATGTCGGCGCTCGTCGGCAAGGGCGACGCGGCGTTCCACATCATGGGCGACTGGACGATCGGCCTTTTGACCGCCGCCGGCTTCAAGGAAGGCACCGACTATGTCTGCGCCCAGGCGCCGACCGATTGGGGCAAACCCGGCTTCATCCTCAACTCGGACTCGGTCGTGTTCTTCAAGCAGAAGGACCAGGATTACATCGACGGCCAGAAGCTGCTGGCCAGCCTGATCCTGTCGCCCGACTTCCAGACGGTCTTCAACCAGGCCAAGGGCTCGATCCCCGCACGCCTGGATATCGATCTGTCGAAGGGCTTCAATCCGTGCCAGCAGCTCTCGCAGAAGGATCTGCAGGCTTCGATCAAGGAGGGCACGCTGGTCCGCTCGATGGCGCACAACATGACCATCCCGCAGAAGATGCGCGGCGCGATCATGGACTCCATTACCGAGTTCGTGGCGACGCCGGACATGTCGCCCGAGGATGGCGCCAATGCGATGGCCGACGCGGCGGAAGCACAGAAATAGACGGGAATGGCCGGGCGCCATCCGCACCCGGCCGTCCGCCATCCCGGTCCCGCGCTCCGCCAGTCCTGTGCTCTGCCAATCTCCGTGCTCTGAATGTCAAATCACGACCCGATCCTGTCGGTACCGGCGCCCGCCCGCCCCTGGCGCGAGCGGCTGGGCTCCGCGATGCCCTTGCTGGTGCTCGGCCCCTCTCTCGTGGCGAGCTTCGTCTACGTCTTCGTGTTCACCGGCTGGACGCTCTATATCTCGCTGTCCAACTCCTCGCTGCTGCCGACCTACGGCTTCGTCGGCCTGGACAACTACGCGTCGCTGTGGGCGAACCGGCGCTGGAACATCGCCTACAACAACCTGTTTTTCTTCAGCGCTTTCTACATCGTCGGCTCGATGGCGGTGGGACTGCTGCTGGCGATCCTGATCGACCAGCGCGTGCGCGGCGAAGCGGCCTGGCGCACGATCTTCCTCTATCCGCTGGCCGTCTCCTTCATCGTCACCGGCACGGTCTGGAGCTGGCTCTACAATCCGACCGACGGCATCCAGGCCATGGTGCGCGGTTTCGGCTGGGCGAGCTTCAGTTTCGCACTCGCCAGCGACCGGCACTATGCGATCTACGCGGTGATCATCACCGGTGTCTGGCAGGCCTCGGGCTTTGCCATGGCGCTGTTCCTGGCCGGCCTGCGCTCGGTGGATCAGGACCTCGTCAAGGCCGCGCAGATCGACGGCGCATCGACGTTCCGCATCTATCGCAAGGTGCTTCTGCCAACCATTGCGCCGATCTTCCTGGCGGTCGCCGTCATCCAGATCCAGTTCGCCATCAAGACCTTCGACCTCGTGGCGGCCCTGACCAAAGGCGGCCCGGGGATCTCGACCACCTTCCCCGCCATCTACGTCTATGACCTGATGTTCCAACGCGGCCAGATCGGCGAAGGTGCGGCCGCCGCCATCATGATGCTTGCCGCTGTTGCCGTGGTGCTGGTGCCCTATTCATTCTGGGTGGTCTGGCGCCGGCGCAAGGAAGCCGGCCATGGCTGACGTCTCCCTGGACCAGTCGCTCGACCGTCGCGCTGCCGCAGTCGCGTCGCGCCGGCATTTTCTCACCCGCTTCGCCATCTATGGGCTGCTGGTCGTCTTCGCGGCGATCTACCTGGTCCCGTTGCTGGTGGTGGTGCTGAATTCATTCCGCGACCAGCAGGAGATCGCGCGCAACGGGTTGATCTCGCTGCCGCGCAGCTTCCGCCTCGATGCCTGGGGCCAGGCCTGGAGCACCTATTGCATCGGCGGCACCTGCGAGGGCATGCAGCGCAACTTCTACAACTCCCTGAAGATGACGATCCCGGCCACGATCATCTCGACGGCGGTCGGCGCGATGAACGGTTACATCCTGTCGAAATGGCGCTTCAGAGGTTCGGAAGCTTTGTTCACCTGCATGCTGCTCGGCGTCTTCATTCCGGGCCAGATTTCGTTGATGCCGTGGGCGTTCATCCTCGGCAATCTCGGCCTTAGCAATTCGGTCTACGGGCTCGTCCTCATCCACGTTATCCAGGGCATTTCGTTCACCACTTTGTTTTGCCGCAACTACTACGTCAGCATCCCCGACGACCTGATCAAGGCGGCGCGCATCGACGGCGCCGGCTTCTGGCGCATCTTCCGCAAGATCATTCTGCCGCTCTCCTCACCGATCCTGATCGTCACGGTGATCTGGCAGTTCACCGGCATCTGGAACGAATATCTGTTCGGCGTCGTCTTCACCTCCGGGCAGCAACAGCCGATCACGGCAGCGCTCGTCGCGCTGACGGCAAGCGGCACCAATGTGCGCGCCTACGATGTCATGAGCGCCGCCGTGCTGATCGGCGCGCTGCCGCCCCTGCTGATCTATCTCTTCGGCGGCAAGTATTTTGTGCGAGGCCTGACGCAAGGTGCCATCAAATGAGGCGCGATCAAGTGAAGGGCATTGCATGTCGACATTGATCATCCGATCGCTGCGCAAGAACTTCGGCGCGGTCGAGGTGCTGAAGGGCATCGATCTCGAAGCGCGGAACGGCGAGTTCATCGCGCTGGTCGGACCGTCCGGCTGCGGCAAGTCCACTCTGCTGGCGATGATCGCCGGGCTCGAATCCGTTACCTCCGGCGAGATCCGCATCGACGGGCGGCTGGTCAATTCGGTGGCGCCGAAGGACCGCGACATCGCCATGGTGTTCCAGTCCTATGCCCTGTACCCGACGATGACGGTGCGCGAGAACATCACCTTCGGCATGGAAAGCCGCCGCGTCCCGAAGCCGCAGCAGGACGAGGCCGTCAAGCGGGTTGCCGCCTTCCTGCAGATCGAACCGCTGCTAGGGCGCAAGCCCGGACAGCTTTCGGGCGGCCAGCGCCAGCGCGTCGCCATGGGCCGGGCGCTGGTGCGCGATCCCAAACTGTTCCTGTTCGACGAGCCGCTCTCCAATCTCGATGCCAAGCTGCGCGTCGACATGCGCACCGAAATCAAGAAGCTGCATCACCGCGTCGGCAAGACCACGGTTTACGTCACCCACGACCAGGTCGAGGCGATGACGCTGGCGTCGCGCATCGCCGTGATGCATCAGGGCGAGGTCCAGCAATTCGACGATCCCGCCACGATCTACAACCGTCCAGCCAACATGTTCGTCGCCGGCTTCATGGGGTCGCCGGCGATGAATTTTTTGGCCGCCGAACTGAGCCAGGAAGGCGGTCGCCGCACTGTTGTCCTGCAGACCGCCGACGGCAAGACGGCCAGCCTGCCGATCGTCCAGGCGCTCCCATCCGACACGCCGCGACAGCTCGTGCTCGGCATCCGTCCCGAGCACATCTACCGCTTCGATCCCGATCTTGCGCGCCGCAAGCCGGGCATCGCGCAGATCGATGCCGTGGTAGAACTGGTCGAGCCGACAGGCGCGGAGACCATGGCCGTCCTGCGCCTGGGCGGCAAGGAGATCACCGGCCGTTTCGACCCCGACGGCACGCCGCTTATGGGCGAGACGGTGACGCTCGGCATCGACATGGCGCGGGCGTGCCTGTTCGACCCGACGACCCAACGCCTGATCTGACCCGATCTGACCGAAGCCTGATCTGAAAAGGGTTCCGCCTTGTCCTTCGCCACCTATCCGAGCCTGTCCGAGCGTGTCGTGCTGATCACCGGCGGTGCGTCGGGCATCGGCGCCGACACGGTCCGCGCCTTCGCCGCCAATGGCGCGCGCGTCGCGTTTCTCGATCTGCAGCAGGAGGCCGGCGAGGCGCTCGCGCGCGAACTCGCCACGGCAGCGCACGCGCCCCTGTTCCTGCGCTGCGACGTGACCGACATCCCTGTCCTGCAGGCCGCGATCGGCACGGTGCGCGAGCGCCTCGGGCCTGTCGCAGTGCTGGTCAACAACGCCGCCGATGACAATCGCCTCTCCGTCGCCGACGTGACGCAGGAATATTGGGACCACGCCCAGGATGTGAACCTCAGGCACCACTTCTTTGCCGCCCAGGCCGTGCATCCACACATGCAGGAACTGGGCTTCGGTTCGATCGTCAATTTTTCCTCGATCGCCTGGCGTTTCGGCGCGTCAGAGATGGCGCCCTATGCGGCGGCCAAGGCTGCCGTTATCGGGCTGACCTTCGCGCTGGCGCGGGCGTTTGGCCCCGACAACATCCGCGTCAACGCCATCGAGCCGGGCGCCGTCATCACCGACCGGCAGCGGGAGCTTTGGTACAAGACCCAAGGTTCGGTCGACCAGGTCGTGCAGCGCCAGGTGATCCGCAAGGTTCTGCTCGGCGAGGAGATCGCGCGCACGGTGCTGTTCCTCGCCGCCGATGACAGCCGCATGATCACCAAGCAGTCGATCACCGTGGATGCCGGCCTGCGATGACCACACCTGACTCAAAGGATCGCTTCATGCTCGAGGTCGGCCTGAACCCCTACGGCCTGACCTATCATCTCGGCCTCCAGGGCCGCGGCACGCCACGCGCCAATCCTAGACCTGCGGGGCTCGAAGGTTTCATCGCGCTCGCGACCGATCTCGGCGCGCGCGTGCTGGAGATCTGGGTGCCATGGCTGAGCGAGCTTTCCGACGACGCGGTGATCGCGCTGCGCGAACGGCTCGCCGGCCTTGGCATCACGCCGGTCGTCAGCGGCGGCCTGCTGGTGGGCGAACCGCTCGACGATGCGTTTCGGGCCGCGCGCCTGCTCAAGGCCAAAATCATCCGGACGGCGCTGACGCCGGTTCTCTGCGGCGACCGCAACGCCGCCGGCGCAAAATGGAGCGAGTACGTCGGCATCATTCGAGAGCGATTGGTGGAATGGGGTCCCCGCGCGAATGCCGAAGGGTATGTCCTTGCGATCGAAAACCACCAGGACTTTACCAGCCGGGAACTCGTCGAATTCTGCGCGCTAGGTGGTGACAGTGTGGGCGTCACCTTCGACACCGGCAACACGTTCCCGGTCGGCGAAGCGCCGCTCGATTTTACGAAGGTGATCGCCCCCTATGTCCGCCATGTCCACCTCAAGGACTACCGCGTGCAGTTCACGACCGAAGGCTATCGGCTGATCCGTTGTGCCATCGGCGACGGTGCGGTGCCGTTTGCCGAGCTGTTCGCCATTCTTGGCCAGCACCACGATCGCATGACCGCCGTTCTCGAACCGGGCGCCTTGGAGGCCCGGCATGTCCGCTATCTCAGCGACGACTGGTGGCGAGGCTATCCCCCGAAGACGGCGCGCGAGTTTGCCGCCTGCCTGGCGGCAGCCCAGCGCAACCGGCTGCCCGACGATGCCGACACCCGCACGCCCTGGGAGCGCGAAGACGACGTCTCACTGATTTCCTATGAGCTCGACATGATCCGGCGCAGCGCGGCCAACATGCGCAAATTTGGTTTGATGGAGAAGATCTGATGACGGCACGTGAACTCGATGGACTGACCGCCTTCGTAACCGGCTCCGGCCGTGGCCTCGGCCGCGTGATGGCCGAGCGCCTGGCGGAACTCGGCGCCAATGTCGCGATCCACGACATGGACGAAACGGCGCCGGCCAAATACGGCGAGTTCGCCAATCTCGGCGAAGTGGTCGAGCGCCTGAAGCGGCACGGCACGAAGGTCACGTCGGTGACCGGCAACATTGGCGACCAGAAGGCGGTGGCCGAGATGAAGCGCAGGATCGAGGCCGATCTCGGCGACGTCCATGTGCTGGTCAATTGCGCCGGCGGCGACATCGGCGCCAAGGGCGGCAAGCCGAACCCGAACAACGCCCTCGACATCGAACTGGACGACATCCGCGTGCTCACCGAGAACAATCTGATCGGCACGATGCTGGTCTGCCAGGCCTTCTTGCCGCCGATGAAGCAGCGCGGCGGCGGCTCCGTCATCAACATCGCCTCCGCGGCGGCACATCTCGGCTGCTCGCCCGAGGTCGTTTACTCCACCTTGAAGGCCGCGGTCGTGCATTACACGCGCTGTCTCGCCAAGGAACTGATCGACGACGGCGTGCGCATCAACGCGGTCAGCCCAGGCGCCACGAAGACGGCACGCTTCCAGGCGACCCGCGTGGTCGATCCGGAGCGCATGGATTCCAGCCGCAAATCGCTGAACCGCTATGCGGAACCGGAAGAGATCGCGGAGGCGGTGGCCTTTCTAGCCGGCCCCCGCGCACGATTTATCAATGGGCAGGTGCTCCGCGTCGATGGCGGGTTTACGATCTTTCCGGGGTGATGGCGGGGTGCCTCGGATTTCAATTTCGGGGCCGAAAGCGGAAGGTCCGTTTTCGGGATTCCTGGGTTAAATTGCCCCCTCACGCCTCGAGCTTTTCGCAGCGTCAAAACGGCTGTGGAGGGATTGGCAGGCTATACCGCTGACGAAGCGCACATGTGACGCACCGAGGATAAGTAACCCCGCTTGGTCACGAGGGCGCTGCCGACCGGTTGGTCGAAACTGGCGCTGGTACTCGCTATTCACGAACTTGCCGATCACCCTGACGAGGTCCACTAAGCAATGGTGAACGTCATTTCTGAAGTCGCAAGCAACTCGGCCGCCCTACTCCATTGAGGTCAGCCATGCCTTCGCGGAGCCGACGCAATCTCTGCTGGAGCCTGCATGCTTCTTCAGGCGCAAGCGCTGTGTCTCAGTGCGGCATGAATCCTTTTCTCAGCCAAGCCAATATCTTGCTCCCATTGAGGACCCTGCGGACACGCCCGGCGGCCCAGCCAGCCTGCATGGTGGCGCCGGTGTGGCAACTGCAGACGATCTCATGCAACTGCCAATCGGAGAGTTCGAAGAAGCGTCTGGCTTCCCCGTAGGTATCCGATTGCATGCCCGACGCACGCAGCAGTGGATCGTCAAAGGCGACACTGATCGCCGATCCGACCGCGCGCGCTTCTCCGCGGACAGAGGGATGCAGATGCTCAGTCCCGGTGAGAGCCACAAGGGAGCGCGTCGGATTTCGATAGAGCAGTTCCGCCCACCGCTCTATCCGTTGCGTCCTTGTAGCCAGCAGAGCCGGCGATAGTGGACTGATGTCCGCGACTGACTGGAGTTGATCGAGTGTCTGGTGCTTCATGACTGCCTCCTGTTGGTCGTTCCAATCCCAAGGCCTTTGCTGCAGGATTGGCTCACACGCTAAGCCGCCTCGTAAAGGAGCGGCGGCCGATCAGGTGTTGCCACCAATCGCCCACAGGCACCACGCGGCGGCATCTGCAGCGACCCCAACTGCATTCCTTCGCCAATGTTCCAGCGGGATAAAAAAAACTGTGCGGCCGGCCGACCCGGCGGACCCGGCTGGCGCACGCAGGATCCTGAACTGCTGGACGATGATGACGCAGGCCTGGAAAGGCGGTTAGGTTGGACCTTGCTTTTCAGGCTTGACCATGATGTTTCACTACCCGCTCGGTCATCGGGGGAAGGCCAGGAGCAGAGCCGCTGGCAACGGTGAGTTGCGGACGAGGGCGGGCGGTGGAGGACGACGCCCTTGGGCCGCCAGGTCACTGAAGGACCAACCGAAGCGGCGCTTCGGGCGTAAAAGCGATGTCCTTGTAGATCTGCAATGTCTGCTTATGGAGGAACGGCGGCAAGGCCTCTTTGACCGGCATGGGGCGGCAGATTTTCGGCCGACAGCAGACCCTCTGCTGCTTGGGTACCCAGCACGCAAGCTGACATGTGAGACCTCGGTGCGAAGGCCGGGACCAGGCCCACTGCGAACGTACGTGTTGGTTCGCATGTTGGCGCTGAAGCGCCTTATCGTTCAGCCTCGCGGCACATAGATCATATGGACCGTATCGTCATCGATCAATGTGCTCGACACCAGTTGCAGCGCAGGCCTTGCCTCGTGGAAGAAAGGCTTGCCCTTGCCGAGCACGAACGGCCTCACGTGCAGGTGATATTCCTCGATCAGGCCCAGCCCGGTCATAAGACCGGCCAGTTCCGGACCGGAAACGCTCAGGATACCCTCCGTGCGGGCCGCGATCTCGCGAATCTGCGCTTCAATATCGCCGGAGATGAGGGTGGCGTTTGGGCCTACCCGTGAAAGTGTGCGCGAAACGACCCATTTGGGCAGCTTGCGCCAGAGTGTCGCGAACTGGCGAAGCGGAGCGTCCCATTCCGCGTGATCATCGTCCCAATAGCGCATGACCTCGTACATCCGGCGGCCATACACAGCGCCGGCATGGTTGCGAATCGTCTCGATCCAGTACTCGAAGTGCTTCTGGCTTGGTGCGCCCATGACCAGATTTCCGGCAAGGTCATCGACATAGCCATCGATGGAAACGTTCATTCCCAAGATAAGTTTGGCCATAAGCAGCGCCTTCACATAGTCGGTTCACGGATTAACCGCTTGTAATTTGCAAGCAGTGAGACGCTATAGCAACTGATTGCAAATCGCAAGCAGCATAGAAAGAAGCGTTCGTGCCGCAAACGCGCCCTGCCTTGTCCCATCAACCCTGGACTTGAACAGCTGGGTGATCCGTCCGGCTACCGCCCTCTACGCCTGCCTTCCCGAATCAAGCTGCACCCCAAGTCGCTCGTTCCGTCTCCACCGCACCACGGCGCGATAGCTGGTATGATCGACTGGCACGTGAAGCACGAAACGGTCGGGGATTGTGATATCGGCCTTGACCCGCAGCTCCGCACCGTGGGCGTGCTGGTTGCAAACCAGACAATTGATACTGGCGTCGCCAACGCGGATTGTCGCTTCCTTCAGAACAAGATCACGGATATGCGACCGTCGCTCTATCGGTGGGTCAGCCGGCATTGCCTTATCCCTCTGATTTGACGACCTGAAACTCTTCTGAACCCGGGATGGAAAGCGCACTACCGGCCCAGCGGTTGCCTCGAAAGACTGACGAGCTCGGCTTCGTCGACCACGCCGGCCATATAGTTCGCGATAATCCGGGATGCGATGGCGTCGCGTGCTTCGGGCGACTGACCGTCGCGCTTAAGCTGCTCGAATACACGGCCCAACAGCTCGAGTTCGGATGGCTGCAAAACGCCGGCCTCGGTGGCTTTGCGTCGAATGGGCATTTGTGATCCTCCACTACGGTCAACAACATACGACCGCGGCAGGGAAACTCAACTCACCTGTCGAGGGCGCCACGCAGGCGGCGGCGACCACAAATCCCGTTTCGAACGATCGGCGCCTCAGCCGGCGGCCTCAGCCGCCTTGCGCCGCGCGTCGCTCACCGTCAGCCAGGCTGCCGAGACCAGGAAGTAAAAGGCGCCGAACGCGGCATAGGGCGCGACATCGGTGATGCCGACCGTCGCAGCGCTGCCAGCCATCCTCACAAAAAAGATGCCGGCCAGCGCCGACTGGGCGCCACTCAGCACCATTGCCCACTGCGCGCCGGACTTCCAGCGCCGGACTGCGGTTGCCAACTGAAAAAGGCCCGACAGGACCGCCCAGACGCCGAACACCGCGAGCACCGCATTCATGCTTTTGCCCAGAGCAATGGCGACCGCCGCCGTGGTGATGATGCTGATGACCAAATTCAGCAGCTGCGTCTTGTTGCGGCTTAGCCCGCCGCTGCGCTGGGCGTCGACGAAATTGGCCAGCGCATCCCAGGCGGGATAGGCGACCAACATGATGGCTGCCAGGGACGGCATTGTCCTGGCGACGGTAAAGGCCAGCAGCACCCAGGCCGCCGCCACGGCAAAGCGTATGAAATAGTAGCTCTTGAGCCACGAGGATTGGTTGGCTTCATTCGTCTTGACAAGCATTTTCGGATTTCCCTTTTTGTGTTTACCTACTAGAAGGTAGGTACGATGGATGCGTCGAAGAGAATTCGGCGGAGGGGCTCGCCGCCCCTGTCGCGCAAATTCCCTGTTAGTGAACCTTCCGAGACAGACGCTGAACGGTCGGCGTCAGAATGGCGCCGAAGATGGCGGGGTTGCCATAGGCGCGCGCGGACAGCATGGCGCCATGAACGGTCGCCATGAAGGTCTCTGCCTCCAGCTCCGCCGAGCCTGCAAATCCGAGAACCCCCTGCTCGGCGCCGCGCTCCATGACCCTGGTCAACCAGGACGACAGAAACCTGAAGTAAGCCCGCACTTCGACGGCAATTTCAGCCGGGAGCGCCGGGAGTTCGCTGGCAAGCAGCGCGCAGACGCAAAACGGAACGCTCGCATCCTCGATGCATTTTGCCCAGTAGTCGGCATAGGTCTGAAGCAGTGCAAGCGGGTCTGGGAGTTTACTTTCCAGATCTGCCATGCCGGCCTCGGTACGCTCGCGATGGCGCGCCACAAGCGTGCGGACAAGATCGACCTTGCTGGGGAAATGATGGTGGATGCTCGCCTTGCGGATCCCCACCTCGCCGGCGATATCGGCATAGCTGAATCCGTTGTAGCCGCCGGCCACGATGAAGTTTCGCGCGGACGCCAGAATCTGATCGGAGGTCGCCACAAGGTTGCTCATGGCGTTTACCTACCTACTAGTAGGACTAGCCGTCAACGCCGAATTTCCGAGCGGGGAGCTTTTCACTCAAGCGATACTGATCTGGCGTCCAGAAATACAAGGCCCGCCGGCAAAGCTGGCGGGCGCAATAGGTCGTAAGATACCTCGCTAGAACCAGCCTCGGTCGCGTTCCTGGCTTTGCCCGAGCAGCATGCCGATCAACAGCCCGGCAATGCCACCAAGCACGAAAGCGCTGCTGATGGTGCCGGGATTTTGCTGGACGGCTTCGGACACCGTCTGCGCCTGCGATCTCAGCTGCTGCGTTGCCCGTGCCGCGCGCTCGGTCGCGCTGCCGTACCAGCCGCCGGCTTCGCCTACGGCATCTTCTGCGCGCTCGGCAAGCGTCCGGTTGATCTTGCTGATCTCGCGCTTCAGCGATGCGACCTGCTTCTCCAGGGCCTCCTGGGCCTCTCGGGCGGAAATCTTCGGGGTGTCCTTGGGGGTGTCCTTCGCGGTGTCCTTCGGGGTGTCGTTCTCGGCCATGGCTGTTCCTTTCGTTGAGGCAGGGGGAACGGCCAACGGACAAGGATGGTTCCGCTGCCTGCGCTCACAGTCATTCACCCGGCCGGCCGCCAACTTTGGGAACACTCTCCCGATCCAACGGTTGTGGCTGATGGAGGGCACGCATTTGTCGAATCGATCGAGCCATGCTGAAACGCTGCGGACGGTCTCCGATCTGCTACACCGCGCCCGCCGTGTCATTCGCGACGGCGGCCATGCGGCGGCGATGTTCGAAATAGACACGCTGCTGCAGGTCGCCCAGACAGAGGTTGCGCGCCGCCTCGAACGCAACGATCGCTGAACCTCGATAGTTCACCGCGGGCGGTGTTCACTTGCCGGCGGCGAAGGGCCTCGTTTCCCTTTTTGATCGACTTGCAAGGCGCCCATCGAGCGGGTCGCCGTCCTCAGCGTCGGCATGGCAAAGGCGCAAAAAGCCGAGGATGAGGGGCCATCATCGCGGCATCGACCCTCCCGGTTATAACGCTTGGGCGGCGGAACAAAGCTTGGCCGCACTGGTTAGGCTCACAGCACGATGTGTGCCCCAACGAGGATTTCTGTCCATGAAAACACGTGTTCTTCTAGCTTCGCTGGCCACCGCCACAGCCATGGTCTTCGCCCTGCCCGCCTTCGCCGCCGACAGTGCTCAGGACTTTGTCGACAAGGCTGCCATCGGCGGCCTGTTCGAAGTGGACTCCAGCAAGATCGCAGAAGGCAAGGCCCAGGATCAAGGCGTCAAGGATTTCGCCAAGAAGATGATCGACGATCACGGCGCCGCCAACGCCAAGCTTGCGACCATCGCCGGCGAACAGAAGCTGAAAGTGCCGACGGAGCTGGACGCCAAGCACAAGGCCGATCTGGAGGCTCTGCAGAATGCCAACGATGCCGTCGACAAGCCCTATGTCCAGATGCAGCGCGATGCGCATTCGGAGGCGGTCACGCTGTTCGAGAGCTACGCCAAGGACGGCGACAACGCGCAGCTGAAGACCTTCGCCTCCGAGACCTTGCCGACGCTCAAAATGCATCAGGAAATGGTCGAGAAGATCGCTTCCGCCGACAATGCATCGTCGACCACCAGCTCCACCACCCCGGCCGTGAGCACGACCGACACCACCAATCCGGCCGCCCCGGTCCCGGGTGCCAACAGCTTCACCGAGGATCAGGCGAAGAGCCGCATTCAGGATGCCGGCTTCTCCGGCGTGTCCAAGCTGACCAAAGACGACCAGGGCATCTGGCGCGGTCAGGCCACCAAGGATGGCAAGACCACGACCGTGGCGCTCGATTATCAGGGCAACGTCGTTGCCGGCGCCAACTGAACCTCTGAACCAGATCGAGGAGATCAAGACCATGAAAACCGTAACCGGACTTTTCGACAACTACGATGATGCCTCCGATGCCGTCGGCGAACTGGAGGCAATCGGCGTGCCGCAGGCCGACATCAGCATCGTCGCCAACAATTCGGACGACTGGTACGACGATGGCGACACCTCCAACGCCGCCGAGGATGCAGCCGGCGGCGCCGGTCTCGGAGCCGTCATTGGCGGCGCCGGCGGGCTTCTGACAGGGCTCGGCATCATGGCCATTCCGGGCGTCGGTCCGGTCGTGGCCGCAGGATGGCTGGCCGCCACCGCGGTCGGCGCCGTTGGCGGCGCGGTCGTCGGGGGCGCTGCCGGCGGCATCGTCGGGGCGCTGACCGAGTCAGGCGTCCCCGAAAGGGATGCGCATGTCTATGCGGAGGGCGTTCGCCGCGGTGGCACGATGGTGACCGCCAGGGTCAGTGACGAACTCGCCGACGAGGCCGAGCGTATTCTTGGCGAGTCCAACTCGGTCGATCTGCAAGACCGCCGACGCGCCTATGAAGCCGGTGGCTGGACCGGCTTCGATGCCAATGCCGACCCCTACACCGACATCGAGGCCGAGCGCGACAGAACGCGCAACGCCAGCCCACTCTGATCATCGAGCCCCGTCGCCGTACGGCGGCGGGGCCGAAGGTGCTGTCGGCGCACTGCAAGCGACGTTCAGATTCGGCCATAAGGGGCGGGTTCTATTCGGACCTGCCCCTTTTCGCTGTTGCCTTGGCTTGACCGGCTCTTGCCGTGTTAGCATCGAACCAACGAAACCAGCCCAGGAAAGCATGTGCCCGTCCCCGCAACTGATTGCCGAATGGCCGTTGTCGCCGTCAGCGACACTCGGGTCCGCCGTGCGCTCCAAGGGGATCGAACGTGAAGTCAGAGCCCGACTGCCATGGGCAGTCAGGAAGCACGTCAAGGCCGAGACGGGCCGCATCGCATTGCGAATGTCGAGATCCGAAGCGGAAGCGTTCAAGGCCGCCTCTGCCAATATCTCCAAAACACTGGAGGGAGTGGAAGCGCTGCCTGTGCTTCCACGCGAGGTCGAGGATATCCTTACGATCTCTTCGCGCGAGCGCCACAAATGGCTCAAGGACGGTCGGCTGCAAAGCACCGGCACACGCACCGTCAAGATGCGTGGGCGATCAAAGTCTGTCACCTTCCACGTTTTCGACCCGCGCCACATCGAGGACGTCCTGGACCGCGATCTGGCAACCGTCTGGAGAGAGCAGGATGTCCAGGCGGTCGCCGAGAACAGGCGGCGCGGTGCGGGCAAGGCCGCGCTGACGCGCGCGGGAAAGGGCACCGGCCAGGCGCGCACTGCGAGGAAGGCCCGGAACACGGACGGCCCGGCGCCCGGATTGAAGGGCTGGGATGCTTTCGAGGACGAAGGCCTGCTGCGATAATGATGCTGGTGCTTGCCCTTGTCTTTTGGGCGTGTGCGGGGGCGAGCCTCCGCCTCAGCGCATCAATCCCGCTGCCCTGAGCGCGTCCTCGATGACCTTGGTAATCCCGCCCGCCGGACCGCCTGGCGGATTGACAGGCTCCGGGGGCGGATCGACACGGACGGCTCGCGGTTTTTCCTTCGGCGAGAAAGGCTGCAATGCAGTGCCTGAAGCCGCCTCGGCTTTCGCCGCGCGTCGTACCTCTGGCTTCGTCAGCCCCCAGAAACGGGCGATGTGGCGCGTCGAGGAAATCCCGACATCCAGCATGAACGGCCCTGCTTTGCCGAGAGCATTGTCGCCGGTCGCCTGCAATGGCGTGCCATGGCCCATGCCGGCAATGCTGTATGCCTCGACCACGTCGCGGCCTTTGCCATCGGACCAGACTTTTCGGCTCTGACCGTCGACCTTTTCCGTGCGTGTCGGCGCTTGAGCGAGGCCGTGCACGCCCTGCCATTGCGCCAGCACCGCGTCGGCATTGGAAGGCACCACTGTCGTATCGGCCGAGCCCTGCCAGACCGAAATCCTCGGCCACGGCCCCTTGTGCAGCGAAGCAGCCCGCAAAAGACGCTGCAGGTCGCTTCTGGACGGGCCGCCATGGCCACGCATGCGGTCGAAGGCTTCGGGGATGGTCGAGGCGCTGCCATAGGCAAGCCCGGCAATGATCGCGCCACCGGCAAACACGTCCGGGTAGGTCGCCAACATCACCGCCGCCATGGCGCCGCCGGCGGAAAGGCCGGTGACGAATATCCGCTTGCGGTCGAGACCGTGAGTGACCACCGCCGCCTCGATCATCTGGCGGATGGACAGCGCCTCGCCGCTGTCGCGGCTTATATCGCCCGGCACGAACCAGTTGAAGCAAAGATTGGCGTTGTTGGCGCGCTGCTGCTCGGGGAAAAGCACGGCAAAACCCTGCTCGTCGGCGAGTTCGGTCCAGCCGGAACCATGGTCGTAGCCGGCGGCAGTCTGGGTACAGCCATGCAGCACCACGACCAGCGCCGCCTGCTTCGGTAGGTTTTCAGGACGATAAAACCGCGCGCGCAAGGCGCCCGGATTGGACCCGAACCCTGTCATCTCGGACAGGTGGTCGTCCTTGCTCTGTCCTGTACCGGCTGGCCGGCCGCGTATCGCGCTCAGCCGGGCGATCGTATCGGATATGTCTCGCAAATCGGTATCCTTGCGCGCCGGAATGGGCAGACTCGTGCACACAACGCACACGCAGCAATATCGTTGCTGCACTGCACAATAACAAGCGGCGCGACCGATTAAATGACCCGGTGGATCATGGGGATCCGCTGCGCAGCTTGTAACGACGGGCGCAATTGCGCCCGGCTGACCTCTGGTCGGTCAGCCGGTCGAGGCCGGCAGGCGCCGGGTTACCAGCGCTGATGCACGTAGGGCTTGATGTTCTCGTCGTAGACCGCCTTCACCTTGGCCATCAACTCGGAGGACAACGGCGCAAGCTCCGCCGCTTCCGCATTGGAAACCGCCTGCGCCGGATTGCGGGCGCCGGGGATGACGACCGTCACAGCGTCGAACATCAGGATCCAGCGCAGAGCGAATTTCGCCATCGTGGTGTCGCCTGACACCAGCGGCCGCACCTTCTCGACGGCCGCCAGGCCGACCTCATAGGGCACGCCCGAAAACGTCTCGCCGACATCGAAGGCTTCGCCATTCCTGTTGAACAGGCGATGATCGGTGCTCTCGAACTTGGTGTCCGCCTTGAACTTGCCTGACAGCAGGCCGCTGGCCAGCGGCACGCGGGCGATGATGGCGACGTCGTTCTTCTTCGCCTGGTCGAAGAACAGCTCCGCCGGGCGCTGGCGGAAGGCGTTGAAGATGATCTGCACGCTGACGACGCCGGGATATTGCATCGCCTTCAGCGCCTCTTCGACACGCTCGACGCTGACGCCGTAATTGCGGATCTTGCCCTGCTCGGTGAGCTTGTCGAGACGCTCGAACACTTCCGGGTGGTAATAGAGATCGGTCGGCGGGCAATGCAGCTGCACCAGGTCGAGCGTGTCGGTCTCGAGGTATTTCAGGCTGCGGTCGATCCAGCCGATGAGGTTCTCGACGCTGTAGCCCTCGACCGTCTGCTTCGGCAGCCGCCGTCCGGCCTTGGTGGCGATGAACGGGCGCGCGCCGCCGCGTTCCTTCATCACCCGCGCGATCAGCTTTTCCGAACGGCCGTCGCCATAGACGTCGGCGGTGTCGAGGAAGCTGACGCCGGCATCAAGCGCGGCATGCAGGGCTGCGACCGCATCGTCATCATTGACCTCGCCCCAGGCGGCGCCGATCGCCCACGCGCCGAAGCCAATCTCGCTGACTGATCTGCCGGTACGGCCAAATTTCCGTGAATGCATCTCGCTGTTCCTGACTTGCGGCTTCGCCGGCAATGCCGGCTCCATGATTGCGATTTTTCCGGGAGCCTCATACCGCATGGCAACGCGATTGACATCCCTCTTCCCTGGATTTACCAGATTACAGGGTTGTATGACAACGGGGTAAGACTGCAACAGTGGGAGCCGGGAGGAACATTTCGCTGATGCACGAACTCTATCTCGGCGGGGTCGCCGGATGAGCAGTCCGTCAACCGTGGTTGGCCCCCTAATCGTGAACAGCCTTGTTGCGCAGATCCTCGAAGCGGGCATAGCTTTTGGTCAGATGGCTGCGCATGGCGCGCCGCGCGGCATTGACGTCCCTGGCTTCGATGGCCCCGAGAATGGCGCGGTGCTCGCGCTGCATGCGGTCGAGATATTTTTCCCGCTCGGCCTCCGTCATCCGGTCGAGCCGCGTCCAATGGCGCGGGACCATGGCGCTGCCGAACGTGTCGAACAGCCGGGTGAAATTCGGGTTCTGCGTCGCGGCGAGAATGGCGCGGTGGAAGCCGAAATCCTCTTCCGAGCCGGAGCCGCCGGCACGCACCGCCGCCTCCAGCGCGTCGAGCCGAGCGCTCATCTGTTGAAGCGCCGCCTCGCTGCGCCGTTCGGCGGCGAGACCGGTCGCCTCCACCTCGATGCCCATGCGCAGTTCGAGCACGCGCAGCACCTCGTCGATCGATTCGAGATCGTCGGGCAGCACGGAAAACGTCTTCGGCGGCGGATCCTTGGCGACGAAGGCGCCGAGCCCCTGGCGCGTGGTAATCAGCCCGCGCGCACGCAGCGCCGCCAGCGCCTCGCGCACCACGGTGCGGCTGACGCCTGTGGCAGCAACAATCTCCTGCTCGGTCGGCAGCCGCTGCCCCGGCGCAAGGTCACCGGATTCGATCTGCGCAATCAGCGTGTTGACCAGACCCGTCCGCAGGTTGGGCGCCTGCGGTATGGCGTCGAAAGTCATGGGCTCCGCCATCGGTGGCACTCCGGTTCGATTCTTGTTCGAAGGCCGAATCTTATTCAAAGAATTGCATCGACGGGTGCCCGCCGCAAGGTGACGAAAGTTCGGCCCGCTGGCACGAGCCATGGGAGGATTGCATGAAAGAACGCATCGGCTTCATCGGCCTGGGCAGCATGGGCGCCGGCATGGCCGACAATCTGCTGCGCAAGGGCTGGCCGCTGACGGTGCATGTCCACCGCAGCCGCACGGCCGCCGACCGGCTGACCGCCGCCGGCGCCACCGAAGCGCCAAGCCCGCGCGCGCTCGCCACCGCGAGCGACATCGTCATCCTGTGCGTCACCGGCTCGCACGAGGTCGAAGCGCTGGTCAAAGGCCAGGATGGCCTTGCTGCGGCAGCTAAGCCGTTGCTGATCATCGACTGCTCGACCTCTAACCCGTCATCGACGACAGCGCTTGCCGCCGACCTCGCGGAGCAGGGCATGACGCTGATCGACGCGCCGCTGGCGCGCACGCCCAAGGAAGCCACCGAGGGCAAGCTCGACGTCATGGTCGGCGGTACGGCCGAGATCGTCGCCCGAGCGCGGCCGGTGCTCGAAGCCTTCGCCGCGCGTGTCGTCCACACCGGCCCGACCGGCAGCGGCCATACCATGAAGCTGCTCAACAATTTCGTCTCGATGGGCTATTCCGCGATCTACTCGGAAGCGCTGAGCCTCGGCGCCAAGGCCGGGCTGACGCCGCAGGTCTTCAACAGCGTCATCTCCGGCAGCCGCATGGATTGCGGCTTCTACCAGGCCTTCTTCGATTTCGTCCTCAACCGCAACGAAAACGCCCAACGCTTCGCCATCGCCAACGCGCTCAAGGACATGACCTATCTCGCCTCCTTCGCCCAGGCCGCCGGCATCGCCAACCCGATCGGCGCCGCGGTGCGGAATGGGTTCGCCACGGCCGTCACCACCGGCCATGGCGAGAAGTTCGTGCCGGCGCTGTCGGATATCGTGGCGGGGCTGAATGGGGTTTCACTGGTGGAGGCGTGAACATCGCATAGGGTGCTCCCCCACTCCGTCTCGGCTTCGCCGAGCCACCTCTCCCCCACAAAGTAGGGGAGAGGAAACCCTGTCCGAACCGGATAGATAGGTAACAGAATGGACCGATAGCATGGGTGACAGTTTTCTTGTCCGCCGGAGGACCGGCGATGGTTT
>NZ_JAMYOY010000030.1:0-49940 GCF_040320115.1 Mesorhizobium sp. M0802 | reverse complement strand
ACAAGCCGGCAAGGAAGAAGTTCAAGGCCTATCCAATCGGCTACTTCCATATCGACGTCGCCGAGGTCCGAACCGAGCAGGGCAAGCTGCATATGTTCGTGGCCATAGATCGGACCTCGAAGTTCGCTTTCGTCGAGCTGCACGAGAAGGCAACGACAGCGGTCTCCGCCGATTTCCTGCGCCATCTTCTTGATGCTGTCCCTTACAAGATCCACACAGTGCTTACCGACAACGGCATTCAATTCACGACCCCAGGTGCCGGCGGCTCGGCCGTTCCGCTGATCAAGGAAGCCATGGCGGCGGGAGAAATCATATGGGCGCACGCCTTCGAACATACTTGCGCCAAGGCCGATATCGACCACCGAACGACAAAGCCAAGGCACCCATGGACCAACGGCCAGGTCGAACGCATGAACCGCACGATCAAGGATGCGACCGTCAAACGCTTCTACTACGAGAGCCATGAACAACTGCGCCAGCATCTCGCCGATTTCGTCTTAGCCTAAAATTTCGGCCGTCGACTGAAGACCCTCAAGGGCCTCACGCCCTTTGAATACATCTGCAAAATCTGGACAAAAGAGCCCGAACGATTCAGGCTCGATCCAACCCATCAAACCTTGGGACTAAACACCTAGCAGCTGCGCCATACGCGAATGGCTCTTGCAGGCTGCCATGCCCCACTGGCCGCGCCACCACAGAATCACCACCGCTCCGTTAAGCCTCGCGTAATCTCTGCAATCTATCTTGAAGGCAAGATTGTTGAGGGTGACATGAAGCGCAACTCGATAATGCTCTTTGCCTTCCCAGCTCTGATCCTGCTGATCCTTGCAGGGGAGCGCATGGCGACTTTCTTGCTGGGAGCATATCCGGCCAGTCCCACAATGTGGCGGGTTTGGCTTGAACTAAGGCCGCTATCGACGATGTTTTGGCAACAGGTCGATGTCTGTCTGGGAGGGTCGATGGTCGTTGATGCCTCCATCGTGGCTGCCGCGTCGATCGTTTGCTGGACGGCGTGCCGCACAAGAAAGTCGGCTGCCTTCTTCTTTCTTGCCAATCACGTCGCCCTGCTTTTCGCCGGGTTGATGATCGCCGTCACCAGCCATTCCGAAACAGCGAGCACGATCGCTTCATTCGCCGTGCCCGGGGGGCTTCCCTTCTCGCTGATAGTCGATTTCACCTTGAAGAACAGCCTTGTGCTGGTTCTGGGTCTGACAGCATGCGCCTACTGTCATGTTGCCTTTCTCAGCGAAGCTCGAGAGCAATCCGGAGCGCTGGCCGCGAGGCTTGTTGCTCTGCAGCGAGATCTTTAAGGCAGCCCCAATTTTTCTAGCGTTAGTTGATCTTCCGGTAGTAAACCTTGCCGTCGGCCTGCTCTATGCGCTGGTAGTCGGGGCTTGGGGCAGGCGAAGCAGCTGCAATCCTCCTTTTGGGCGGACGCGGTGTATCGATGACGCTGGGCTCGGTCGCGTCTTCACCATCGAGAACAGCAGGCGCCTCCGCCATGCTGCTGGTCGTGTCGACGGAAGGTTCCGCTGCGCTCGACGTGATTTCGTCACGGACAATAGGCTGGTTCTGTTCCAGCCGGGCTATGCTCCGGTTGATTTCACCAAAGCTGCTCTGCAGCTGACTGTCCATTTTTTCAAATCGGCTCTGAAAACCGTTGTTGACCGTGTCCAACCGGCCGCCGATTCGTTGTTCGAACGTCCCGAGTTCCTCCAGCCGCCCTTCCAAAAACCGCATATCGCTGATACCGCGGTAGAGATAAACTGCGGCTACCATATTCACCAAAGTGAGCAGGGACGTGCCGATCATGACCGCGCCGATAATGCTTTTGTCGCTCGGTTTCACAACGGCAGCTTGCTCTCCAATGCGGGTTGCTGTCCCAATCTCGATTGCCGGCATGTCCGGTTCGCTGATCATCGTCATTGAACCACCACCTTTGCGCCGATCGCGACGCGCTTGAAGAGATCGATCACATCGGTGTTGGTAAGGCGAAAACACCCCGATGTTCCGTCGAAGCCAACACCCTTGGGATCGTTGGTTCCGTGTATCCGATAGAGCGTGTCACGCCCGTCCCGAGAGAGATAGAGCGCCCTGGCGCCGAGTGGGTTGTAGGGACCGGCAGGCACCATTTGCGGCAGGTCCGGCTGGCGGGCGCGCATTTCGCGGGGTGGGCGCCATTCCGGCCATTCGGTCTTCGCCCCCACCTTGACGACCCCGGTCCAGCCAAATCCGTCGCGTCCGACGCTGATCTGATAGCGAAGCGCCTGGCCTTGTCGGGTCACCAGATAAAGCGCTTTCTCGCCCTTGCGGATAACGATCGTTCCGGGCTGTTCTGTCGTCTCGAAGGCAACAGTTTTGCGCAGGCTGGGTCCCATTGCCGGCAGCGGCGGCCGATCCGAAAGTGCCGATCGTGCGCTGGCGAAATCCACCAGCATCATCAGCGCAATGCTCATGACGCAGGCCAATCCCGGGCCAATTCGATACCTACTTGGCCGCCCCCTATTTGGCAGCGTCATCGAGCCGCTCTTTGAACATCCGCTTGAGGTCCTTGTTGAAGCGCGCACGTCCATCCACCTCGGCAGGCAGGATAGCACGGTTCAACGCATCGGTGAGAAGCGCATTGTCCAGCGCGACCGACTTGATGTGCGGCGCCTTGAAGATCTTTTCGAGTTCGCTGCGCGAAAAGTGGTTGCCGAACCATTTGCGCTTGTGCTTGTTGGCGACCAGCGTGATGCTGACAGCATTGCCACGCAACTCGCGGATCTTCTTGTAGAGCCGCTTGCCTTGTCGCAGCGAGGCGACGTTCAGTTCGAAGACGATGAAGATCTCGTCGCTCGTCGACAGCACCGAATTGTGCCAAGGCGTCTCGATGTTCGGCAGATCGATGACGATGTCGTCGAACCGGTAGGCGACTAGGTCCAGCAGCCGGAAGACAAAGTCACTGCCCTGCGGTTCGAAAGGCAATCGTGGCCTCTCGAAGGAATAGAGCGTCAGCCCGGACGGGCGCGAGAGCTTGATGACGTCCATCAGTTCGACATCGAGCCTCTCCGGCTGGCCGATAATGCCGCCAAGGTCGAACTGGTTGAACTGGTTGAGATAGGCGCCGCAATTGGCGCTCTGGAAATCGAGGTCGACCAGGCAGGTGGAAGCCCCGCGTTCCTTCGATTTCGACGCCAGGAATTCGGCCGCCGACAAAGCGAGCGTGGTCGCGCCGGCGCCGCCGCTAGCGCTGATGAAGGTGATGATCCGGCTTTTCGTTCCCTGGTTGCCGGTGTCGTGGAAAGTCACCGCGTTGAGCAGTTCCTTGCCGTCGAGCGGCTTGTGCAGCCAGTCCGAAGCGTTCATGCGCACCAGCACGCGCGTCTGCTCCGACGATAGCTCGTCGGATACCGCGATCAGCGGCACGGTCGCCCAAAGGGCGCGCGCCGCGACGATGCCCGGCTTGCCGAGCAACTCGCCATTGCCGAGGTCGAGGATGACGATGCCGGGGCGCGTGTCGGCGGGCGGCCCCTTGAGGAAGTCGCCGGTCTCGGAAACCCTGACGTCGTAGATCGCCAGCGCATCGAGGCGCGTCGCCACATCGCGCTTGAAATTCGCATCCGACGAGAACAGCGCCACCTGCTTTCGCTTGGTCGGTGTAACCTTGGTGTTGATGGCATTCATGGTGTCCACGTGCTCTTCATGTCTTCGCCCGTAACCGTGCTCAGCATGGAGGGCATGGTGATGTTTCCGAATCCGAGCAGCCCGGCCAGGAAGAAAAACTGAAAGGGATGATTGGTGATGCTGACCGTGATGGTCGGGACCGGGCCACTGGGGCGCGTCCAGTAGCCGAGGCCGGAGGCGGCGTATTCGATCCGCACCTCCGATTTCTCAAGCATCGGCAGGTAGTCTTCCATTCCGGCACGGTTGGCCGTGCCGTCATAAATCGCGTCGAACGAGGCCTGGCTCGCATTCGCGGGTAGGCACAAGCCTCCTCCGATACTGCAGCAGGCGACACCTGCCGTGCTTGCAGTGCAGACATAATCGTATGTGCCGGCCGGCACTGCGGTGCCGACTTTGGTCACATCGGCCTGCGTTATCGTTTCAGATGGAAGGCCGAGTGCTACAGGACCAGAAATTTGCGCCAGTCTTGCGCCGGCTTGCACAGCTTTGTTTCCCGCGTTCCATTGGTAAAAGGCGTAGCCGAAATCGACGAAGCCCAGCAGAAGCGTCAATAGCAATGGCAGAGCGATGGCCATTTCGACCATCGCGGTGCCCGACTGCTCCGCGCAAAACCTTTGGTTTCCCATCACCATCCGACGACTCGTTCTTGATGGGAGACACTGAGGGTAAGGGCACCAAAGCCAAGATACGACAAGAATCCAACGTCCGGGTAAGCATAGGATGTACTGACGTTTACGACGACGACCATGCTCGTGTTGCTGAGATAAAGCTGGGCGCCTGTGGATACATCGGTCGCAGGCGTAGACGTAGGGGTAATGTTAACTGTCGCAGGAAGCCATCCAGACACTCTGTCACTGCCGCCAACGACTGCCCCTTTGGCAGCTAGGTTTTGCGCCCACCCCTTGCAAGTGTCCCAGTCGCTACTGCATCGCGCCATGTAGCGGGCTGCATCCTCGACGCCTGCTGCAAGGAGCAGGCGCGTGTTCAGAATATTGGAGAATTCAAACACACCGGCCGATAGCAGCAATACGAACGGGACGGTGATCGCGACTTCCACCAAGGCGGCGCCCCTTTCGTCGCCCTGGAACCGCCTGATGATGTGGCCAAGCTTGGTCATGTCGGCTCTACCGGTACAGCTGGGCTTCGTTGCGGAATGCTTTGTCGACCAGAGTGTTGTTGGCAAAGCCGCCATCGACGTCGACGATCTCAAGGCTGATAGGCTTCTCACCGGCTGAGGGGTCCTCGGGGTCCTTGGTGTTGTCCTGCTTTTGTACCGGCGCGTTGACGAACACACTGGCATAGCCATCAGGCTTGAGCTGGATATGACCATTGATCTTGGCTTTGTTGGCGATGCAGTTGACGATCGCCATGTTGAGCCGCCGCCGATCGGGATCCGCAGTCGGGGTCGTGCCTTTGAAACAGGCTGGGACGCCGGTCTCCTTTGTCGGCGCCTTGGACTTGTCCCCGACGAGCCCGTGCGAAATCTCATAATTGTAGACGTCGTATCGGGAAGCCGGCGCGGTTTTGCTACCGGTCGGGTTGGTAGCACTGGGGACGCTGGGATATGTCCCGCCGTGATTGACGGTCCAGTATGTGGACCAAAAGGTTGTATTGGCGATCTTGTCGGACATTCCCTTCGTGTCGACGTAGTTGTTGCCGGGAGGGAGCGGCAGCGCCGTTCCATCGGTGACCGGGTCATATTTGCTGCAACCTGTCTTCTGGCCCTTGCGAACATTGCTGGCGGGCCGGTAGTTCCAATCCTTGTTGTTCTTGTTCAGTGAGCCGCTATAGAGATCGAATCTGGTGTTCAACCCCGTGTTGACCTGACCCAAGGTGACGCCGGTTTTTGTGGTCAGCGCGTTGCGATTGTAGCAGGTGCCGGAGGTACCCATGGCAATGGCATCGCGCAATGAGCTCAGGCTGTTGTCAATCAGCCCGAAGTTGCCTGGCCCGGGATTGCTGTCGACTTTAAGGATACGGAACTCGCGGCTGTAGGTTTCCCCCGATGCAAAGGCCTGCTGGATGGTCTTGCTGGTCGAGGTGTCGGACGTCTCGAACGGATTGCACATGAAGACCGGCACGGTTTCGCAGATCGACTGGACGAACCCGGCCACGGCCTGCGGCCGGATGTCCATAGTATCGTTGCTGCCGATAAAGCTTGCAGGAAAGATCGTTGCAAAGGCACCCGCACCATCAGTCAGGCCGGAAGCATTCACCGTCACCAGCGAGAATGACACCACTTTAGGATCGGTGCTTGCCCAGTTGACGCCGTTCGAGTCGACGCCGGCAGCGCTCAACCTCGTGTCGTCGCTGGCGGGAATGCCGGTCAAGTAGGTTACCGTTACATCAGACAGGGCGAGCGTATGATCGCCTGCGGTCGAAAACTTAGTCTTCTGCTCGGTCAGAAGGGTCGTCTTCGCTAGGTTGGCTCGGGTGATCGAATCCGATCTGCCATCCAGTTCCGCGGCTGTCGCAAGCGCAAGCGCATCGACACCCTTCTGAAGATCATTGTGCAGTCCGTAGGCCCGACTCATGTCGATGGCCAACAATGCGAAGCCAACCAGCACAGGCAGCATGATTGCGACGAGGATCATCGCTATGCCGCGTTGATCATTCCAGAACGCCCTAATGGTCCCCAACATGACCTTACTCTCTGCTTCCTTGCACCAGGGCCCTCGCTCACCCAGCGCAACGCAACCGCATCCTTCTGTTCAATTCGCTCCGTTGGTCACACCCGACCCGCCGACATTGACCGTCATCGCCGGCGGTGGCGGCGGTGGCGGTGGAAATTTGTAGCTCTGGGCAACAAGCGCAGCCCGCGTGCCGTCGCCTTCGATATGTGTGTTCTTCGAGTTCGGATTGAACGGATCGACCGTCTGCAGCAGCGAATTGAATTTCTGCGTGTCGCCGGCGGCGAGCGTCACCGTGTCGTAGTGGTTCAGATAGTCGGCGGCGCAGCCCGATAGTGCACCGGCGCACAGAATGAGGATCGAGGCGCTATTTCTTGACATAGAGCATCTTGTCCTTCGATTTGAAGTCCAGCATGTGGCCATAGGGCCCAGTCACACCGTCTCCCGTTTCATATTTTCGGATCATGTCCTTGTTCACCTCGAGCTGACCGAGCACGAAGAATTCCGGATCGTTGGCCGGCCGTGTCTTATCGAAGGGCGTCGCCAGCTGTTCGCCGGGCTTCACCGGCCGCACGACGTGCGGCGTGACGATGACGACCAGTTCGGTCTCTTCCTTCTGGCTGCTCGAATTTCGAAACAGCGTCCCGATAATCGGAACCTGGCCGAGCCATGGCACCTGATTCTGGAGCTTGGTGGTCTTGCTCGACAACAAGCCCCCGACCGCGAAACTCTGGCCGTCGCGCAGTTCAACCACGGTCTGCAGTTTGCGGTTGGTGAAGATCGGGTCGCCGGCGGTGGTGAAGCTGGTGAGGTCACTCACTTCCGGCGCCAGTTTCATATGGATCTTGCCGTCGTCCAGCACGACAGGCGTGAACAGCAGATTGACGCCGAATTGCTTGAATTCGATCACGACCTGGCCGTTGGAGTCTATGCTGCGGATGGGGATTTCGCCGCCGGCGTTGAAGCTGGCGGTTTCACCAGAAAGCGTGGTCAGGTTGGGTTCGGCGAGCGTGCGCACCACACCCTTGGCCTCAAGCGCCTCGATAATGAGGTCGACTTTGATGTTGCTGTCGATAACGCGGGTGATCAGTGCCGCGAAGGGATTTGATCTCGACAGCAGCCCACTGACCAGGTCGCCTGCCCCCAACACTGTTCCATCCGCGTCGACAGTGGCGTCGCCGGTTCCAACTTTGGTAGCGCCGCTGCCGTTGGTGCTCTTGATGGACACGCCAAGATCCCGGCCCACATTGCGCTTCGCCTCCAATATGCGCACAGCCAAATTGACCTGCTGGCTGTCATCGACGATCACGGAGTTGATGATTGCGTCGGGGCCATATTGTTGCGCCACCTCGAGGATCGATGCCAGCGTCGCGCCATCCTTGACGTGGCCGCCGAGCCTGACCTTGCCATTGATCGAACCGATCTCGATGCGCGCCCTGGGTGCCACCTGGCGGATCGCCTGCGCCATATCGCTGACGTCGACGCCGACTTCGATCTGGATGACGCCGAGCGAGCGCTTTTCCGGGGAGAACAGATTGACCGTGGTGGTGCCGGCGCTCTTGCCGATGACATAAAGCGTTCGGTCGGTCATCGGCTGGGCATCGGCGATCTTCTCGTCGCCGACAACGATATCGCCGAGATTGGCGCTCACCTGTAGCGTCACCGACTGTGACATGGGCAGAAAGATGCGATGGACGCTCGGGTTCGATACGTCGATGAAACGGTCGGCTGCCTCCGTCCCAAGGCTAGACGTCAGCAGCGCAGCCAAACAGGACAGTGCGGCCGCCGCTACCCTCATCCAAAACCCCTGCATCCCCATCTCCCAAACTGCTGCCGCCGGCAGCCCCGCTTCGCCGCATCCCTTTATGGTTGTCGCGGCACGTCATAGGATTCAAGCTTCACGCCGCGAAAGACGCCCACTGTAACATTCTTCGGCGGTTCCGGCTCCAAATACTTGATAACTTCCTTGACGACTTCTTTTGATGCGGGTGCCGTCACCACGGGCGGCACCGGCTTGACCTTGCTTAACTCGTCGAGCTGGCTTCCCACCCTGTCCACGGCCTTTTCCAATCCGGCGATCTTGTCAGCTGCGCGCTGGCGTTCGGCTGCGGCTGCGGCGTCGGCTGCGGCCTGCTTGTCCAGTTCGGCCTGCCTCTTTGCGACATCGTCCGGCGTCTCGCCATTCAGGTCGGAAAGCGTGACTCGTTCGGTTGTCTCGCCCTTGTTGGCGGCAGCCTGGCGCAGTGCAAGAGACAATTGCCCCGCACCGGCGGCCAGCGTCAGTTTCTGCGCGTCCTTTGTGGTGGCTTCAAGCGTCACCGACTTAACCACCGTCGGGTTGTCCTTGCTCACGTCAGCGACCTGGTCGACGGCGAGCACTTTCATGCTCTGCAGCAGAACGTCGACAAAACTTTTGTCCGCACCGTCATCGCCGCGCACCGAGCGCGTCAGCAGCACATCAACCCGGTCGCCCGGGAAGACGAAGCCGGCGACGCCAAGCACGTCGTTGACGCGGATGGAGACGGCCTTCATGCCTTCACCCAGCACCGCCGAAAGCGTGGCGCGCTGGCCTGGACCGGTAATCTTGCTGCCGAGGATCGGCTCATTGGTGCTGATCGCTTGCAGCGCCTGCCTTGCGCCACTGCCGGCCAAGGCTTCCTTGGTGGTCTTGAACGCTCCAGCCGGGACTGCGCCCGCGGGCCAAGCGATCTCATGCAACTTGTCGGCGCTCAATGTGTCGCCGAACTTCAGCGGCAGTGCCGCGACAACGATCGTATTGCCTTTGCCGTTTGATTGAGCCAAAGCACTACGCTGGCCAGCGAGCCAGATGTTGATCAGCACGACCGCCAACACCCCGAAGACGCCGGCGAGGACTATCATAATAAGTGTGTTGGCGCGCATAACCCCAAGCCCCCAGCCAATAGAGCGGGAATTCGCCCGCCACGACTGAATTCAGGCCCGGGTTTGGACAACCCGGGCCTGATGCCGATCAAACGATCAAGAACCGGCACCGCTGGCGCAAGATCCGATACCGGAGGCGTCCATGGCGTTGCAAAGGCCGGTGAAGCGGCCCGTAACCCACCCGCCGATGCCGATGATGAAGCCGATAGAGGCGACCGCAATAATGCCAATCAGAATAGAATATTCGACCATAGCAGCGCCGTTTTCGTCGTCGCGGAACTGCCGGGTCATCGTCATGAGCTTTTTCATGTCAATTTCTCCCTCTGGAGGTTTCAACCCGACGAGACAGAGCCAAGGATGAACTCCATACCCAAGCATCCCCCGTCACCTCAATCCTAGGTCCCGAGAAATTGGAGAGTCAAACGGGATTAACGGTCCTTTAACCTTCTAATACATGAATTTGCGAGTTCGGCGTGACCTCAATTTTTAGCAAGAGCTTGATTCGTCTAATTTTTCAAGCGTTCTTAACCATTCGTTCACAATTGCCCCTCTGAGCTAATCAAGGCATACGTACTTTAGCCAGATCGCATATTCCTTTATATCTAAGGCGTTGTGGCATTTGTGAAGAGGATGCCCCGTGTCAGGTCACCCAAGGGGCGCTGGTAACGTGAAAGCTTAGTGCGTCACTCGTGTTTGGCAGCGCGAGTGCCGGAAATAAATCGATATTTTTCTGCCGCACTCCTTAACTATGTTGAAAGTATTGGCCTCACGTGAGGTGCCCTGGCGCTTGTGCGCCGCTTGGTTAACGTTTAGTTTCGGCTCATATGGGCTCTAGGGGTATAAGGCATTATGCTGGGGCGGTTTATCAAGGGACCGAGTGAGCCGCAGGCGCTGCAGCAGCTAGCGCCGGTGCCAGCAAGCGTGGCACCAGCCCCGTCGGCTGAAGTCGAACCGCATGGCGACGATTTTCTGACGCTCAAGGTCGAGCTGCATCGACATCTGATTGACAGGTTCAATCTTTCCGCTCTTGAAACAGCCTCCAAGGACCAGATCCTCAACGAGATTCGCCCGATCGTTCGCGAGTTCGTTCGCACTCGTGCCGTGCCGCTAAACGCCCGCGAGCTTGACCAGCTAACCAGCGACACGGCCGACGAGATGCTCGGTCTCGGACCGATCGAACCACTGCTCAAGGACGATTCCGTCAGCGATATCCTTATCAACACGCACGACCGTGTGTTCATCGAGCGGCGCGGCGTGATCGAAGAGACGGCAATCCGTTTCCGCGACGAGGCGCATCTGTTGCGTGTGATCAACAAGATCGTCTCGGCTATAGGCCGGCGCGTCGACGAATCGGCGCCGATGGTCGACGCTCGCCTGGCAGACGGCTCGCGCGTCAACATCGCGGTGCGACCGATTTCTGTAGATGGTCCGCTGGTGTCGATCCGAAAATTCTCCAAGAATCCCTATTCGCTTGAGCGCCTGATGGCGTTCAATTCGATACGCCCGCCAATGATCGAGCTGCTGCGGATCGCCGTCCAGGCCCGCAAGTCAATCCTGGTCTCGGGCGGCACCGGCAGCGGCAAGACGACCTTGCTCAACGCGCTCTCGAGCTACATCCCGGCCAGAGAGCGCCTGATCACCATCGAGGACGCGGCGGAACTGCAACTGCAGCAGCCGCATGTCGGCCGTCTGGAGACGCGGCCACCGAATGTCGAGGGCAGAGGCGAGGTTCGTCAGCGCGAATTGCTGAAGAACGCGCTTCGCATGCGGCCGGACCGCATCATCGTCGGCGAGGTTCGCGGCGAGGAGGCCTTTGACATGCTGCAGGCGATGAACACCGGCCATGAGGGGTCGATGACCACTATCCATGCCAACACGCCTCGCGACGCTATTTCTCGTCTGGAGCAGATGGTCGGCATGGCCGGCATGCCGATGACGCACGAATCCATCCGGGCACAGATCGCTTCGGCCATCGACATCATCGTGCAGACGCAGCGGCTCGCCGATGGCGGCAGGCGCGTAACGTCGATTTCCGAGATTACCGGCATGGAAGGCAATGTCGTCCAACTGCAGGAAATTTATAACTTCGTGAGGCGCGATGTAGCTGCGGATGGAATGATCATCGGGGATTTTCGCGCCACCGGTGTCCGCCCGCGCTTCGCGCCAGAGGCTGCAACGCTGGGGCTCCATTTCGGCAAGGATGCCTTCAACCCGCAGGTCGCCCTCTGATGCTTAGTGGACAGGCGCTGCTTTATTTTATCTACATGCTTGCGGCAGCCTCGGTGATCCTTGCCGGCGAAGCCCTTTACCTTTCTCTGGCCGGTCGCCGCTCCCGACTCGTGGCGGTGAACCACCGGCTCCGTCGTCTCGCTGATGAAGCGCCCGCGGAAAAAACCTTGCAAGGGTTGCTGCGAGAACGCGGCCTGACTGATTCAGGAGATTTCATCTTCGGCTTTGTCTCGCTGAACAGGCTTTATACCCAGTCCGGCATCACCGGAAACCCGATGACCTTCGCAGCCTCGTTTTTTCTGGCCGGCCTGGGGTCGGCATTGCTGCTCTGGCTTTTCCTTCACGTATCGGCGCCGGCAGCCTTCATCATCTTTCTCGTGGCGGGCTTTGCCTTCCCTGTTCTTGTTTTGCGCCGGGCACGTAACAGACGGATCAAGAAGTTCGCTAAGCAATTGCCCGATGCACTGGACATGATCGTTCGTTCATTGCGCGCAGGCCATCCGGCCTCAGTTGCGATAGGCCTCGTCGCCCGCGAGATACCTGACCCGCTTGGCACGGAATTCGGCATCGTCGCCGACGAGATTACTTTTGGACTCAGCATGGAGCAGGCCGTGCGGAAATTAACGGAGCGGGTCGGCTTCGAGGGACTCAATTTGCTATCGGTGTCCCTTTCTATCCAGGCGAGGACCGGCGGGAATCTTACCGAAATCCTGGCAAATCTCTCGACCGTGCTGCGGGAACGCCAGAAACTGCGGTTGAAGATCAGGGCCTTGTCAGCCGAAGGCCGGGCCTCGGCCTGGATCATTTCCTTGTTTCCGCTCGTCATGTTTGGGGCGCTCTGGCTGATCGCGCCCGGCTACTACGGCAAAGTCTGGAGCAGTCCTCTCATTACGCCTGCATTCGTCATCTGTGGAAGCTGGGCCCTGTTGGGAGACTTTATCATGTATCGAATGGTCAATTTCGATTTCTGACAGGAGCGAGTCATAAATCTGTTTTCGAACACCGACGACCTGACTTTTTTTGTATCCATCGCAGTCTTCGCGTCCGCGGTGGCGCTGTTCCTGTTTGCGGCGCTGGTCTTCCTGCCGGCACTGCAAACGCGGAAGCTAGTCGCGGACAGCCTTTTGGGCGAAGGCTCGGTCGATCCGCGATCGATCCTGGGGCGGGACCGCCTCGCCAAGATCGCGGCGCAGAAGCCGGTCGACGCTTACTTCAGGTCGATCGAGAAAGAACGCACTGAACCCAATGCTCTGGAGGCGAAACTCTTCCGCGCTGGATTTTATCGAGCGGGTGCGCCTCTCGTCTATACGGTTTGTCGCCTCGGCGCAGTTTGTATAGGCTTTCTGGCCTTGTATGCCCTGCTGTCGTGGGTGCTGCCTCCACGACTGCCAGGATTCCTAACTTTCGGTGGCTCGGCCTTGTTTGGGTTAGGCTGCATCGTCATTCCCAGCATCATGCTGGATCGGTTCGAGAATTCACAGAAACAGATATATCGTCGCGCCTTCCCTGATTTCATGGATATGATGATTACTTGCGCCGACGCCGGTATGAGCCTCGAGGCCGCGGTCGAACGCGTAAGCCAGGAACTTGCGGCCACGCACAAATGGCTGGGAATTCAGCTAACGATCATGAATCTGCAACTGCGCGCCGGCAAGCCACTTCGGGAAGGGCTTCGCGAACTGGCTGACCGCATTGGCCTTGACGAGGCGCGGGCGCTGGCCGTGCTGTTCCGGCAGTCCGAAGAACTGGGCACCAGCCTGACTGACGCCCTGCGTGTCTACAGCGCGGAGATGCGCAGCCAGAGGATTCTGCAGGCGGAAGAGCGCGCCAACGCCTTGCCTGTCAAAATGATGATCCCACTCGGCCTGTGCATCTTTCCGGTGGTAATGATGGTAATCATGCTGCCGGTGATCATTCGCATGAAGGGCATTTTCTTCTAGGTGCGTATATGCTCTGTTCCTAATATCGGTCGGGGGACTCGGGGAGATTGTATGAATAGGCCAATTGCAGTCGTGGCCTGCCTGTTCATGGCGGCACTCGCCGGCTGCCAGACGAACGGAGCGGACGGCGTCGTTCGAACCAACGAGCCGTCGAAAGGCGACGTAACGTCCTTTGGCGATGCGTTCGACGGCTTGAAGACGGTCGGCGATGTTGAATACTACGCCTCGGACCAAGCCGTCGCGGAGGCCAAGAACCAGTTTCGTGCAGAAAATTACGGCAATGCCGGCGCACTGTTCTTCAAGGCGACGCAGCTTGCCCCCAATGATGGCGGCGCCTGGATGGGACTGGCCGCCTCCTGCGACCGGATCCATCGCTTCGACCTTGCCGATCGGGCCTATGGCCGGGCCTTCAAGCTGTTGGGTGCGACGCCCGAATATTACAACAATGTCGGCTATTCCAATCTGTTGCGCGGCAAGCTGCAGGAGGCGCGCAGCAATTTCCTCAAGGCCTATGAATTGGCGCCCAATGATCCGACCGTGGTCAACAATCTGAAGCTGCTATCGTCCAGCGTGCAGAACATCGAGCGGTAGGATGTTGTTTGGCGCGTCGCTGTCGATAAAGGCGCTTGTGATCCCTCTGCTGGCATGGGTCGCCTGGATAGACTTCTCGGCCCAGAAGATATCCAACCGTGATGTGCTGCTGCTCTTGTGTCTCGGGCTGGGATCGCTTCAGCTTGTTTCCATAGCTAGCGGATCGTGGTGGGATATGGGATTGAGCGCGGTCGCCGGATTTGTGCTGTTCGTCGCGCTCTTTCCGTTCTGGATTTTGCGCAAGGTCGGAGCCGGCGACGTCAAGCTGATGGCGGTCGTTCCGTTTCTGACCGGTGGAAACGGTCTCGCCCTGTTCTCGGTGCTGCTATTGGTTTTCGCCGTCGCCACCGTGGCCATCATGAAAAACCCTTTCATGCTGCCGGCAGGCGCGTTTCGGGTCTATATACAGCACTTGGACCGCAAGGGCGTCGTGCCTTTTGGCGTGCCGATTTCAGCTGCTGCGATCTGCACGATAGCGTTCCAAATCTATGCCACTCTGGCGCTGGTGGGCAGTTCTGGGATACTGCGGCAGCTTAACTAGCGCTTGGTTCCGGAGATCTTCTTCCATGTCGATAGCGCGGCTGGCGATCCGTACCACTTCGGAGGCGTGGCGCGCTAATCAGCCATTTTTCGTGACGGTATTCGCCTATATTCTACTGGCGCTTATTGCTGCGGCGCATTGGAACATCGTCATAAACTTGAAAATATATAATAAGAATTTCTTATTTTTTGGGGCAGCCGTAACCCTGATCCTTCTCGCTGTAGTCCTGGTTCGGTTGACTATTCAACGGCCGGAGCAACCGTTACGTGCCATGAAGGATCTCATGCTGGCCAACAACCTGCCGGATCGAATTGCATTGGGACTGCCCGTTGCGCTCGTCATCCCGCTCTTTTTCTCGATGTTCACCAGCATCAAGGGGGGACTCAGCAGGATCCAACCATTCTACGCCGACACGTCCCTGGTGGCGATCGACAGGGCAATTCATGGCGGGGTCGATGCATGGAGGCTTTTTCATCCTATGCTTGGCTTTGGCCCTGTCACCTTTTCGCTGAACGTTCTTTACAATCTCTGGTTTGCCGAGGTTTTCATCGTTTTGTTTTGCGTCGCTTTTTCAGCGAGGAATGGACGGCTGCGTTCCCAGTTTCTGGTCGCGTTTGTCCTTACCTGGGTGTTGATAGGTAACGTTTTGGCGGCAGCCTTCGCTTCAGTTGGGCCGGCATTCTTTATGCCCTTTTACGGCGATGGTACGTTTTCTCCCCTGATGGACTACCTTCAGTCGACCAATTTGACCTATCCCGTTTCGGCGCTGACTACGCAAAATTATCTGCTGGTCGATGCCGGGTTTGATGGTCCACGCTTGGGCAGCGGCATTTCAGCCTTTCCGTCCTTGCACGTGGCTGTCGCGACCCTGAACGCGATTTATCTCTGGCGTTTCGGGCGTTTGCTCCGCTGGGCCAGCATTGCGTTTCTGGCCGCAATCCAGCTGGGCTCGGTGCACTTGGCCTGGCACTATGCGGTCGATGGATACGCTTCCATGCTGATGACGCCAATCATCTGGGCAATTTCAAGACGACTGTCGAACGCCCAGCCTGGCCTTCAAATCGGTATGAAAGATCGTCGGGTCGAAATAAACTGAGCTTGCTTGTACGCGATTGTACACGGCTAGCTCCTATTCCAATGAGATCACCTTCTCACCTACAAATCGCCCAACAATAGCGTGTTGAGGGGCGCCATGGCTACATTGAGACTTGGTATTGCGTGAAACAGCGCCTGCCGCTCGAACGGTGGCTCCGTCGAAATGTAATCTGTTATTGCTTTGCGCCTGTAAGCTTTCCTGTGGCACGCCAGATCAGCCACACCAGGATGATCGAGACATAGCCGTCAATGGCATAGTGCCAACCGAAATAGACCGAGCCGAACATGATCGCTGCGACGTAAAGCCAGGCGAAGATGCCGGCCGTCCAGTTGATGCTGCTAAGCAGCAGCGCGTTAAGCGTAACCACGGCGACATGGAAGCTTGGCATGGCGGATATGCCGGTCCCGATCGAGGCCTGGCGGCTGGTGTAGGACGAATAGAGATAGTCGCTTATGCGCAGGATGGCCGGGCCTGCATTGCTGCTTCGAAGCGAGGCGGTGAGATCGTCAAACAGGTCCGGGTCAAACAGCCGGTCGTAGAAAATTGGCCCTGCGGATGATCCTATTATCCGCACAAAGATGCCGAGGATGACCGCAGTCGCAGAGAGCGACAAGAAGTATCGCTGGCGCTTGGCGGCGTCGTCCATCCATGCGGCTGAGACGACCACGAAGGCGACGGCCACGAACCACAATTGGGCATAGAGGACATAGAGGATTTGATCGACAACACCTGGCAAGGGAACCGAGCGCGCCCAATTCCAGACATGCCCGAAATGCAAGGCCGCATCGATTTCGGCAAGCTGCCGATCGGCGAAGAACGGCACCATCTGCGCAAGTTCATACTTGTAGGTGGTGAAGGCGGCCAGGCAGAGAATGAAGATACCAAGGGTGAGGGTCGCGCCGCGCCACCGGGAGCTGATCTTTGCGAGGAACCAAGTCGCCGGGGCTCGTCGGTCTCTGAATGGTGCCGCGATGCCGATCCCAAGCAGAATGATGAAGGGCAGCAGGAAATAGAGGATCAGCAGCCGCCGCGTTCCCAGTGCCGCGAGGTAGGTTTCAGGGAAAAGGCCAGCCGCGACGCCGGCGTAGCAAAGGCCGAAGATCGCCAGTTTTGCCGATAGCCCTATCGTCGGTGCGGAAGTTAGGTCAGCGCTCGCCGCCATATTCGCTTCTTTGGCGGGTCTTTCTTCAGAAGGACCGGAGCGTCGGCCGCGACCGGAGCCGGTGGGGTAAACATCAAGTATTGGACAACGGTGACGAACCCACCGGCACCGGCGCTCGCAATCGCGCAAATCAGAAGCATTCTCAAAAAGCCCACGCGGAAATCGCTCCTCAAGCCGGGAGAGAGGATGCGCTCGACTTGGTTAAGAAGCAACTACTACGATGGCCAGAAAGGAGAGACCGATGGCCGTCTAGAGCAGCGAGGGCTAGAGGTCTTTGCAAATACCATCCTCAGCTTGCTGCACCTCGCTCGGGTTCGCAGTCTCGGCGAATGCTGCAAAGGCGCGTAGATCGGCAACGACGGTCCCCCCCGCGAGACTTTAGAAGCGTGGTCGCATCCCGTTAAGGACTGCGTTTGAGAGTTCGCTAACTCAGCCGGAAGGGCACCTTCGAAGCCACGAAGCGGGTACCGTCTCCATCTATTGCAGCAACGCGATTGCTGCGTCTCCGAGACCCTTTGGTGGGGTGCCGCTGTAGCCATCCAGGTTGACGCTCGAATCTCCATTGTAAGAGAATTGCCAAACAACAATCCATCCCAGGCCGGTAGCCAACTTCTTGTCATTGGTCCCTTTCATTTTAAGGTGGTGCATTGGAGAGTATATTGTACCATTTACCGAGTAATTCTTATTTATTGCAAGCGATATAGTCGGCAATAATGGCAAGGCGGTACGCGATCCGAAGATGGCAATGCCGGTATAAACGCCGCTTGTAGGAGCGGAAAGTTCCATGGCGCCGTTCCCGCCTGCCTGTATGATGCTGGACTTGGAATCGACGAATATGGTGACTTCCTTGCCTGTGATTTTCGCATTGTTGCTGATGCCGACTATCGCATTGTGAAAGTAGTGAACGCCTGGGGAAAGCACAATTTTTCCACCGAAGTCGATGCTTCCGCAGAACACCCGCCCGGCCGGAATGGTGACATCCGAGAGCGCCTGGTTGCTGTAGTCGCAACCGGTCGGGGGAACCGGTTCTGGTGTGCTGACAAGTGGGTCGGCGAGGAAGGGCTGGTTCGTCTTCGGGGAAACGCTGTATCCGCCGCCTTGGTAATTGCCGACTACCGAGACTTTTGTCGCGGCGATTTTGCCGGCCCCAACGTGTCTCAGTGCTTCGGGGCTGGAAGAATTTACCTGAATGCCACAATTTGGCACCGACACCTTTCCTAAACCGGTCACACTCAGCGCTCCGGTTGAATCTGGATCGAGAGCATAGATGCAATACTCCGGGGGGGCCTTTCGTGCCTTTGCCGTGACGTGAAGGCTGATAGCCTGAATGCCGGCAAGATTCATAAAGTCCGTCGGCATTGTTGCGGCGATATCAACTGCTGCCTCCCGCGAGACGGGAGTCGGCGTCGTGATGTCGACTTCAACCACCGCTCCCACCGCAAAAGAGCCATTACCAAGCGCAATGTTCTTGGCGGCCGCGACGGCTTCCTCGTCTCCACCGTCGCTCTCTATAGCTGCCAGAGCCGCCGAATCGGCCAATTCTTGCAGCCTGGATTTCCAGGTGACCGCACTGGTAAGGTCAATGGCCACGCCCAAGACCAAGCATAGCGGTAGCGCCACCAACGCCGCTGCCACGGCAAAGTTTCCGCTCCTATCGAGCAGCAGGTCCTTCAGCTTTCGCATTGAGATGCCCTCGCAGAGAAGCAGGCTAGCTCGAATCGCGTTTAAACTTTGCTAAATTAGAATATCCTAATTAAATTGCGTGCCGCCGCAGGCTGCGCAAACTTTGACCAAGCGACTCGCGCTAGGCTATCTCGCTCATCGAGGTATCTACATCTTGCCGAGCTACAGGACCGCAGATCCCGCTATTTGAGTCCGAATGCACTCGCTGCCTGGTCGGACCGCAGCATGTCACTTGCCGAATGCCCGACTCCCGGCAAGATCACAATACGCCAGTTAAACGGCCACCCGTTTGCGGTCGCGACAGCTTGCGCCAACTCGTATGTGTACTGCCCCCGCTCCAGGCGGGTCGCTCCCTGCCGCATGGCAGCGGCGCTTTCATTTAGGTCGACATCGCCGGTATCGTCCTCTCCGAGATAGATCGTCAGCGGCAAAGCCAGATACGCTTTCATCTCCTGGGTTGCTTCATCCGGCGTATAGACGCATCCCGAGGACACGCAGCCGAGCCCATAGGCTACGGCTTCCGCCAGCGAGGGCAAAACATATGAGGATGGGTTGGCAACCACCAACCTTTTCGCGTCGGCCAGGGAGAAGGCCGCAACACGAGAAGTGAATTGGCCGCCGGCGGAATGCCCGAAAAGGTAATACTGCGCGTTCGGCAACCCCTCTCGTGACCTCGCCCAGTTCACCAGGCCCTTCACATACCAGACGGTCCATCGATCCCGCGGCTGAATAGCGCCGCTGTTGACGATCCCCCCACGTTGATAGCTCCAGCTTGGGAACCTTTCCAAGTCAAAGAGCGGCGCCATTATGATCAGGCAGTTTCGATCAGCGAGAGACTGCGCATAGTCCCTGTAGGAAGACGCCGTTCGGCTCAACCCATGGAAGACGAACAGAATCGCGGGATTGCTGCAGCTCTTGGGGTGGTAGGTATAGACCGTCAGCTTCGTCCCGTTAATGTTTGCTGTAGTCGTACCCTTGCCCACCTTCCAGGCAAGAACGGGGCCCGAATAAATGAGGCTGCAGCCCATTACCGCCGCAACCAACAGACGGATCAGAAATCGCACCTGTCGCTCCCATTGGACAATCCGCATTATGCCATATTCCATTAGAAATTTCTAAACAAATCAAAACTGTCCGGGCGGTAAAGACTTCGTTTCAGTCATAGGGTGGTGCTTGTCGAAGGACAGCCTTCCGCGACTCGCTATGTCTGGTGGGAGAGAGACGACTTTACAACGGGGACATCCGATCACTCAGTGCGCGAGGGGATAGACAATTTGAGGCATCTGTCCTGGACATCAACTATTGCACCGCCCAATCCAGGCGACAAATCCAGCAGCCGATCGATCGTGGCCCGGCCGGCCGCCCCTCCCATTATTTTTGGCTGGTAGTCGAGGCGCGGATCTCTGTTTTGAACGTAAACTGGATATATATCCAGATCTATCTGCCCAGCGCCAAAGTAGAAGCAAGGCAAGATAGACTCACCCTTGCTGTTTCCCGATCCGAAGGCGAAATTGCCGACACTGTATAATATCGGCCGAGCTTTATAGATTTCGACCGGCTGAAGGATATGTGGATGATGGCCGATGACCGCATCTGCTCCCAAATCGATGAAAAGCTGTGCTTTCATGCGATCTTCCTCGGTAGGTTGGCGCTGGTATGGTACGCCCCAATGTACCATCACGGCGATGCGATCGACCAGTGGCCGCAGCCTTGCAAGGTCGCGCTCAACCAGTTCCGCTAGATCTTGTGCTGAACCCGGGAGATCAGCATGCGCCGCCGTTCGACGATTCCAGTAATAGCCGAGCAGTCCGACACGTATATCTGTGCCGTCGAAGATCGCGGGATCGTGCGCCCCGTTCTGGTTTCTTCCGCCACCATAAGGCCTGATATGGTGTTGTTCCAGGGTGTTCAAGGTCTCAATCACGCCCTCTCGACCACAATCCTGTATGTGGTTGTTTGCGACAGTCATCGCAGCAAAGCCGGCGCGGCGCAGGACCGAGGCCGACTTGGGATCGACCTTGTAAGAGTAGTTGCGCGTGGTTTCATCCTTCTCGGAATGTGAGGAAAACGGACCTTCTTGGTTTCCTGTAATCAGGGTACAGCGGCTGAGGATTGGGCGGACCCAGGCGAAGCAATAGTCCGGGCCGAATCTGCGGATGCGATGCCGCATCCGCATCCCGGTCATTACGTCTCCGACTGCCGCCAAGTGATAATGGCTGCGGGTTGACGAAGATAGAGTCTGCTCAAGCTGATCCGGGTCGATGAGATCGCCGTCACCCGGAATTATGACTTCTGAAAACTTTTCGCGGATTTTGGCAACGTGGCGCTGCACGTGTTTAGAGCCGCTGAGGCTGTGAGCGAGGGGCGGAACTGACGGCGCAAGCAGCATGCTGGTCGCGGGCGAACTAAAGCCTATCCCTCGCTTCTCGAAGATTTCCCGAATCAGCCTCTCGTATAGGCCGCCGGACTTCACGTTGTCCGCATGAAGCAGGCACGAGGCAAAGCTGCGTGGTGACGATCTGATTGCCCTGGTTCCGACCCGGGAAGGCGCGAATGGGCTGTCGGAAAGTCGCCCAAGCTCAAAAAGGGCGCTGACAACCAGCTCCATGCAGGCAAATTCGTGCCAGTGAAATGCCTTGTGCAGATCCCACATCGCCCCCGCGACGGCCTGTGCGACCAACGCCTCCTGCGGCTGCATTTCGTCATCATCAATGCGGCCATCATTGGCAAGGCTATCGGCAGGCACAAACTCGGTATCGTGGCGAGCATGCCAGCACGACACGTGGGGGCTCGATAGCATGGAGGCCGCCAAGTAAGTGCTCACGGCATATTCAAGGGCGCCCGGTCGGCTGAACGCGGCACGCGGTGCACGCAACCTGTCGGCCTGCACATCAGCGGTATGACGCACGACGTGAAGCCCGAACGCCTGGTATATCAAGCCGGCGTCGTGGGATGGATCGCAGAGATAGGCGCCGCCTGAAATTCGCGGCAGCCACCCTTCTTCGGTGACCCCATGCCCCGGTCCAAAGAGCAACTCTCCGCAGAGGGGAATTGAAAAATCATCGAGGTTTTCCATTCTTGCCGGGTAACGATACCTGGCGCCTTTGACGGGCACCCGTCTGCTGGTGTCTTCACGACTGCCCTGCCGTTGCTTCGGCCGATGTGCATTGACGATCGCCCTGATTTTCGGGAGAGGGCCCACTCCAAGTGAACGAAGCACATCGTTGATGCGCTGGCTCATCAAGGAGACGTGGAAGTAGACGTTTACCTGGCCAAAACGCGCGGCGGCATGGGGGCTTTTCAACCCACCGCCAGACGGTTGGAAAGAAAAATTGCCGTCTTCGTCGGGCGACACTTCGCTCATCTGGCCGGTCGGCCAATCCTCTTCCCTGCATGGATGGCTGATGACGTCTACGTACCGCCCGCGCAGGCAGCGCCTTCCGGCCCGCTGGACGAGATGGGGCAATTCGACCTTGGCCAGATGCACGCGGCCGCCAGTAAAGTCCGAGTCACATGACTCCCAAATGTAAACAGAGCCAGTCGCCATGTTTACTCCCTTGCAGTGGTTAGTGCTTCGCCGTCATCCCCGTGCGCAAAGCAGTGACCGTCACTCTGAGGGCCTGATGAGATGCCGACCGAATCTGGGCTGCATTGGGAAGGAGGAGCAGCTGTGGCAATGGCTTCATTGCCAGCTCGCTGGGCTCTTTCAGTTGCTCTGAGCATACCCTTCAATCACCCTTAGGTTTTCGCGACATGGGGCTTGGCGCCACCAAGCCCCATGTGTTTGATACAGCTCTCTGCGATAATCTTAGAGACATTTACTGGTCGACCGAACATCGGGAAAAGGTGTATTCCAAGATCGGGCCGTGTATTCGCTTCAATTACAATGTAGTTACCCGCGGCAGCTTTTGACGTATGATCAAGCGCCAGAATATCAATGCCGCCAACGTGTAAGCCTTGAACCGTTCTTGCGACACGTTCCGCTATGCGCTTCATGCTAGGATGAACGATATCCGTGATTTCCGTAGTTTCGCCGCCGGTTGAGGCGTTGCTCTTCCAGTCCACCGTAACCTTGCAGCCTCGCCCTGGAATAGAGCTTAGATCCAGTTTCTGAGAACTCAGGATTAGTTTGCGGTAGTCGTCAATGATTATAGGCCTATCTCGGAGGTGGGGATTGTTCAAACGACTGTTGTTCTTGGCAGCTATGAGTTGGCTGACGGAATCGACCCCGTTACCTATTAAAAAGGGCGGAACACGCTTCGCAACGGCAACGCATTGCGAGTCAATCACCAAGTATCTGGCTTCGCTTCCACCAGTGAAACACTTTTCGACAAGGATGCGGCTTGTGAGGCTTTGCAGCGCAGCGTTCCATGCTTCGTCGAAAGTCGCAGCGGTTACGTTAACCGAGACACCGCGTCCCTTGTTCCCGTCGAAAGGCTTCACCACCGCCTTCCCGAACTCGATAACCTTTTCTCGTGCGCTTTCTTTGTTGCTCAGCTTGAAAACCTTGCCTTCGGCGAAGCTCACCCCCGCTCGCTTGAAAGCCGCTCGCGCAAGCCTCTTGTCTTTCAATATGCGGAATGCCGTAAGAGCCGTGAAGCAAGTCTCTGCTTCCAGAAGCAGGCATTTCTCACGCCCCGCCGACGCGATGAGCAGCGGTCCTCGCACCCGAGTCTGCAGACCCAGCTTCTGGAATTCCAAGGCCAGGAGTTTTTTGGTGTCAAACTCCTCTCCGTCGTCGTACCAATTGAGCGCGATTGGCACCGATCAATCCCTCTCCCAATGAAACCTGTCAATTCATGCCTATCGGACCTGTCTTCTCTCCCTTCTTGCGGGTTGACCCATTGGGGGCGCTCGATGCACTGCTGTCGTCAGTCGCCTTGCCAAGCTCCCGCCGTGCATTGTCCAGCACTTCCGTGATCGATCCCTCACCGATCAGCTTGAGCTCCTGCGCGAGCACATCCGATTTTGTGAGCGGCCATTTGTCTAGGGACGCTGCGCGCACGAAGCCATACGCCGACGGCATGCGGACCATCAGCCAGCCCAGGTTCACCATCTCCGCAGTGAACTCCCGCACAAATTTCGCCCCCCCTATACGACGCCCGGTCAAGCGCCTGAATGTCTTGTAAGACATCCTTGCACGGGTTCTAGGCTCCCCCGCCTTGTTCTTGGTGCGTTGCAGGGCCAAGGCGACGAGTGCTGCCGCGTCGCCTTGCGAAACATTTGGTGTCGCAGTTGCTGAAACAGTATCCATGAACGCTACTCCCTTTTTACCTCAGCAGAGAAACTCCTGCCTGCTGCTGAACTCCATTTGCGTAAGGTCGATTCGAAGGTGGCGACGCCACCTCATCGAACCATGCATCCCGTTTTGCCAGATACGAAATTGCCATTGCATGCATGGCAGCCTTGAGCTGCGGCGGTCGCGACGCAAACGTGGCAGGTTCCGCAACCAGCTCGCCAGATCCCGATGCAAGCGTCATCTTGGCTCCGGACCCATCGGTGCTCCACCGCATCGATAGAGCCAATCCACCGCGTTGTAGATGTCGCCGCAAATCATGGCCAAGCTCAGTCTCGGCACTTGTCAGAATCAATCTTTCAACAGGCAGCGCCGACAACGCCTGGCGGGATACTAAATCCTCATTGTGGACTATAAAACAGCCCCGGTTACCGGCGTTCAAAACTGCTTTGGCCAGGTTTTTGAGAAGCTCGCAATTCTCGACGTCCGTCGCCGCCACCGACACGGCGTGGCAAGCGCCCAGACCAAGACCGTTCTCCGAGATTCTTGCTGGAGAAGCGGCATAAACCAGCGCTTCCAATAAAGGATCCCTGGCCAGCATTTGCGGTGTTGCTCGCTGGCTGAATTCTTGTGGTGCGGTGTTGATGTAGGCGCCTTTCTTCGACAAGAGGCCGATGCTCCGCCCCTCTGCCATGAACCGGTGCTCGATCGCTTTTGCCACCATGCTGGTATGCCGGTCGCCAAGGACGAGCACCGTGGCAACTTCCGATGAAGCCGGATCGTCGTACATATTGGCCAGGATTATCTCGCTCACATCCCTTGCCGTGCCGGCCCGCGGCCAAAGATGAAACTCGATCCCTGGTCTAGCGTTCACCTCGATGACAGTGCACCCGACATCTTTGTGAGATTGCGCAATGTCGGGCATGATCAGATCCAACCCGGCAATACTGAGCCCAATGACCCTGGCGATACGTTCACATAGCTTATGATTGTCCGGATGGACGGAGTTTGTAACGTCGACCGGTACGCCTCCGCGTGCGAGGTGACCGTTTGGTCGCAGAACCACCTGCTGCCCGGCAATCGGGATAGTCTCCATCGTAAAATGGTGCAATGACAGGTGTCTAAGCAGGTCGTCGTCGATTTCCAGACGCGACAGACGCCTGCCGTCCCTGTCAGGTTCCCGATTCAAATCATCGATCAAGTGGCGCAGCGTTTTTTCGCCGTCGCCAGTAACCTGCGGCGGGCAACATAGGACTGCCGCCACGACACGAAAATCAACAATCGTCGCTCGATACTCCGGGCCGGCGATGAACTCTTCTACCAGCACGCCATACCGGTCAGACTGAGCCACCTGGCACGCTATGTCGAACGCGGCTTCAACAGCGCGGCGTCCCCGCAGCTTGACTGAAACTCCGCGCCCCTGATTGCCTTGGGCGGGTTTCACCACCACAGATTTGCCCAGCTGCTTGGCGGCAGCGACCGCCTCGGATTTGCTGCGAACCGTAAGCTGGCGCGGTACGGGCAAGCCGGCCTGCGCCAAAAGCCTGTTGCCCAGCCTCTTGTCGAGGGCCACTTTCGCGGACGCAAACGATGTCGAACCGGATATCGTTGAGAAGAGCTGCTTTTGGTTTTTGCCTTGGCCGAGACGAAGGTGGTTGCGCGCGACAAACTCGAACGGGATGCGGTTCCTCTTGGCGGCCGCAACCAGCACTGCGGTCGAATTTGAAAGTCGCCGTTTCTTTGCTCTTTCCAGGTTCAATTCCCGTGCGAGGGAATACTTCGATGTGGCATCCCCATCTCGCGTTGCCTCGCTGACCGCATGAACGACAGCCGCCGCGGCCGCGCGCGACATTTGCGGGTCGTCCGACTCCCAGACGATCACTGAATTGCTCTCGGACGGATCGCTCACCAACGTGGCCACAGTTGGAAACGAATAAAAATTCATCGCGCGGCGAAGCTCGAGGTCCGCGGCCAGGATCGCATCAGCAAGATACGAAGCTACCGATGCATCCTGCTCGCACTCCGGAAAGAGATCGGAAAGCACCAATCGGACCTCATGAGTAAAACCGGAGACGCGGGCAGTAGCCAGTTGCCCTAAATTAAGCGTCAATTTAACGACTGTATTCGCGTTATACACATTGAGGCCGGATAGCGTCTTGAACCCGGTGATCTCAAACGGCTCTAATTCCCCAACTGGGCATACTATAGCCATACATTTTGCCCCCGAATTAACCTTCCGACTGCTCTACGAAAGGTTCCTGCCTCCATCGCTTGCGCGCAACCCTCAGTTATATTATGGTTAGCTAATGGTTAAGGCAACAAAAAAATAAAGGGAGGTTGGAGCCAGAGGAAAACAAATCTTAAATTAAGTTTTAAATAAAAAGACTCGAACTGCGTAATTGAAGTAGTGTTGGGGTGGGTATCATGTCTGTTTGTAGAATTCAGCGCGGGCGCATGAAGAAAGCCAAGCGTTCGTTCGCGACTCGCCGGGTCGCGGCCTCGCACATGCGCACGTTGATCACAGGTTCCTTGCAGCCGATCGCAGGCGATCTTGTCCTGGCTCGTGTGGACAAACTCGGCAATCACAGCAGATTGGAGCTGATCAACGGGAGAAAGGCGATCATGTTTCCCGGCGATGAGATAATCATTTGTTATGGAAACAGATACGCACCGGACCAGTTCGAAGCTGTTATTGGCCCTGATCTCGGACCATGTGACCTAGTGGCGGGGGGGGGCATCGCAGCGTGTGAGCTTTCCAGACATGATCGCATGATTGCGCCAACAAAGATCACCCCTCTCGGACTGATCGGGGACAAGTTCGGTCGCCGATTGAATGTTTGGGATTACAAGGTCAGCTCCGACGACCTTCGGCCCTCTCTGCCGATTGTCCTGTCGCTGGGAACATCCATGAACGCGGGAAAGACATTGACGGCGACGTCGTTGGTAAGAGGTTTCAAAAGAGCAGGGCTTAAGGTTGCCGCGCTGAAGATTACCGGAACCGGGTCCGGTGGCGACACCTGGATTGTGCGCGATGCGGGCGCTGACATCGTTCTTGATTTCACCGACGCCGGGTTTGCAACCACCTATCTTGCCTCGGTGGAAATGATCGAAAAGGGCGCTTTCCGCCTGCTGAACCATGCTGCCGAAAATGGATGCGACGTTGCTGTCATCGAGATTGCCGACGGGCTGCAGCAGAAGGAAACGTCCGAGTTAATTCTGGCGGAATCATTTCGCAGCATGGCTCTTGGCACGATATTCGCGTCCTACGACGCGATGGGTGCAAAGTATGGAGTGGATACGTTGCGCGCTGCCGGCCACAAGGTGCTGGCCATCAGCGGCAGACTTGGCCGATCCCCGCTTGGCGTGAGAGAGGCTGAGGAAGCTACCGGGCTGCATTGCTATTCCCCGTGGGATCTCCAGGATGGCGCGCTCGGTCCTGTGTTTAGGGCCCGCGCTGCGGAAAAACTGTCCAATGGGCAGAGCAACAACCCGTACCTGCGGCGCATTGCGGCATCGTCGGAGGCAGCCATGCCGGTCGGCGTGGATCGAGCCCATTCTCACCAACTCCGGATTGATTTCTTGGCAAAGGTCGCGCGCGAGTTGATTGTAGCCGAACTTGGAGAAGTAAATGCCAATGGCAGCCTGGCGACGTGGCCCAGTCCATTCGGAAGCATCTTGGTCACTCTGCCTGAGCGGCCTTCCCAGGGTTCTATCCCCACATTCATGTCGGTGCAGGCGCCCACGGAACTAGTAGAGGCAGCAGTGCTGGCAAAAAGCCGCGGTGCCCTCAAGTCGTCGCTCTGCGGCATCTTGCAGGCCCTCGGCTGCGCTCCGCTCCCGGCTGCCCGGATGTCCTACCTGCTGAATGAAACCTGGTCAATGTTTGAGGCGGCCGATCATCACGACAGACCTCTGCAAAACGCACTTGAGGCGCCGCCGTTGGATGCTCATGATGACATTGATGCGGTGATCATGAATTTCTCTGGCCTCTTCAATGAGCATTCTGATCAGCACGCTCCCCTTGGACGCGCGTGAAAGACGGTGTCCCGATGAACACACGAGGCAGGCGTCGGTATAGCGGCCCCCTCAGCGAAATGTGGAGAAAGTCGATACCCGGCCTTGCGGCTCTGGTGGTATTCAGCGTGTTTATCAATGTTTTGCGCTTTGCCGGCCCGCTCTATCTCATACAGATATTCGACCGGGTCATCTCGAGCCGCAGCGTTGAAACCCTTGTCATCCTGTCCCTGGCTGCCTTGCTCGCCCTGGTAGCCGGCGTCGCACTGGAAACCATTCGCCGTCGCATGCTTTCGCGTTGGAGCGTATGGATCGAGCACCAGTTGACCAGCCAGTCCGTGAAAGCCGGATTGACGTCAGGTGTCGCCAATCCGCCGCTGCTGGCCAGCATCGAGAAAGTCGCGGGCTTTATTGAGCGCGGGCTATCTCCCTGGTTGGACGTGGTTTGGGCGCCGATTTTCCTGTTGTGTGTGTACTTCATCCATCCGGTTCTCTTCCTGATCGCAATAGCAGCCACACTTTTGCTGATTGGCTTGGGCCTGTTGAAAGAAAATTTCACGCGAGAGCCCCGCCAGGCGGAACGTGATGCCGTCAAGCAGGCAAAAGAGGTGTTGGTCTCGGCGGATAGGCATAGAGACGTTGTCAGCGCGTTCGCAATGGCGGATGCGATCGCTGGTCGCTGGGGCAGGAACCGAGTGGACGGCTTCTTGCAACGAGACCGGCTCAACGCCCGCGGATCGAGCCTCGATGCTGCGATCCGGGTGCTGAACCGTAGCCTTTACATTATTCTGCTGGCCTCCGGCATATGGCTGTTCCTGAACGATCAAGCGTCGCTCGGCGGCCTGTTTGCAGCCCGACTCATTGCCAATTTTGCCTACAGGATGGTGGGCAAGGCGGTTGGAGAGTTCAGAGGCTTCAGGGAAGCGCGGGAAGGATATGCAAAGATCAAGGCGGACCTTGCCAAGCCGTCGGACGGAGGCCCGTCGTTGCTGCCTGGAACTCCGCGCGGCACATTAATTCTTGATGAAGTGGCGTTCAGGCACGCGGGATCGCGAGAAGACGTATTCAGGAAACTGTCGCTGTCGCTGGCGCCAGGCGAGTTGCTATTGGTCATCGGGCGCGCAGCTACCGGCAAGACAACGCTTTCCCGTCTCCTGATAGGTTTGCTCAAGCCACGGACCGGACAGGTCCGCCTGGGAGACATGAACGTCACCCGGCTTCCGGATTATATTAGAGCCGAGGCTATTGGCTATTTGCCACAGCAGGTCGAACTGTTCGAGGGAACCGTCGCCCAGAATATTGCCCGGTTTCAACAAAGCTCTATAGACGATGTGGTTTCTGCGGCAAAAATAGCGGGAATCCACCAGGTTATTATTCGCCTAGGCCAGGGCTATGACACCGTGCTTGACGACACGGTCGGACTGTCCGGCAGCGAACGGAAACGAATTGCACTTGCAAGGGCGCTGTTTCGCGCACCGAGACTTATCGTTCTGGACGAGCCCTTCGCCAATTTTGACAGCTCATCGAGAAGGGCGCTTGAAGCGGCGGTGAAAGTCATGAAGGAGTCTGGATGCTCGGTAATCATTACAATGTCGGGACAAACCAACCGTCTTGCCGGATTAATCGACCGGACGCTGATCCTGGGCGGCCGAACGCCTGAGCTCTCCGATCCCACGGAGCGCCCGGTTCGTCCTCAGAAAACTGAGTTGCGGAGCGTCAAGTGACAGTCCCGCTCGCCGTTGACGCCAAACAAGCTGGAGACGATCCTGCGCCCTTTGGTAACAACTGCATTGTTCTCGGTTTCGCGATAATCGCAATTTTTTCGACCCTGACCGGCATGTGGCTTGTTGCGGCTCCAATCCAGGGCGCCATTGTGGCCAATGGGTTGGTGGAGGTAGCCTCAAACGTAAAGACAGTGCAACATCTCGAAGGTGGGATTGTATCCGAGATATTGGTTCAGGAGGGCGATCGCGTATCGCCAAGTCAGGTCCTGGTACGACTGCAGAGCACTGCTTCTACGGCCGCTGCGAACGAGATCAAGGCGCAATGGTACGAGGCGAAAGCTACCGAGGCACGGTTGATCGCCGAGAGAGACGGCAAGGACTCAATCGAGATTCCGCCAGAGTTAAAGGAGCCCGGTAAAATGGCGGCCGAGGCTGTTTCCGGCCAGGAGAGTATCTTTCGAACACGTCAGACCCTGCTTCGTGAGAGACTTTCCTTGCTGCAGCAAACGACCGGAAGCCTGCATAAGGAGATAGAGGGCTATGAAGGGCAGGTGGTGGCGGCCACACGGAAACTGGAGTTGATCGAGGAGCAGCTGGGCGATGTTCGTGCCCTGTATCAAAAAAAACTGGTGGTAAGGACGCGCCTGACAGATTTGGAGACTGAAAAGGCGGATGTGGGAGGCGACCTGAGCGGCTATATCGCGTCGATTGGCGTTGCCAGGCAAAAAATGGAGGAGACGAAGTTCAAGGTTGCTGAACTTAACGCATCCACGGCGGCCGACATTGTCGCTGAGCTTGGGGTGGTGCGTGCCAAGATATATGAATCCGCTCAACGAATAGCCGCCGCCGATGACGTGATGACAAGAACCGAGATCCGCGCTCCCATCGGAGGCACCATAGTGGGGCTCAAGATTCACACCATTGGCGGGGTAATAGCAGCAGGCGATCCTCTGATGGATATCGTGCCCATCGACGACAACTTCGTCGTGATTGCCAACGTGGACCCGCTTGACGTCGACCAGGTGAAAGTGGGGCTGCACGCGACCATCTGGCTCAGCGCGGTGGGCAGGCGGTATCAGCAGCCCATGAACGGTGATGTCCGCACCCTTTCAGCAGACCGGCTGGTCGATCCGCGCACTGGCAAGGCATTTTATGCAGCTCGCATCGCTCTGACACCTCAGTCCCTGAAGGCGACGCCCGTGGCATTGCAAGCCGGAATGAACACACAAGTGATGATCGAGACTGGAGCGAGGTCAGCATGGGAATATCTTAGCGCTCCGGTCTACGCTGCCATGGGTCGGGCTCTGCGCGAACAATAGGATTGGCTATCGGGGCAGCCGTCTTTGGGGTGGATTGTGAGCGGTGCGCAAGCTCAGCGCCTCCACATCTCAAAAGATAGCGTGCACCTGCTGGGGTGAGAGAAGAGCCCATAAGCGCTAACTTTGCACCAAGACGGCGCTTGTTGCAGCGGCGGATTGGCTTTTGCGCCGTCTTGGTGGGCCGCAGACGTGACGAATGATTTCAGTGACGCGGGTGAGGATTTTTCCCGGCCGCATCACCATCAGTATGGCGTTGAGGATTTCAGAACGCAGGAGACTATGCAGCCTCCAAAGGGACAGCGATTGCGCCGTGCGTGGTTTGGTCCTCACAGGGGGGAGAGTCGAGAACGTCGGTGATGGCCTCGTCGATCATCAGCGCCAGGATCAGGTGGGCCGTCTCACTGGCCTGCGGCGTGGGGCAGGGGCGCCATGGCGGTTCGTGCTGGAACGCGCACGAAGATTGCGAGAGATATTGCTGTGTCGGCAACCGACAGCATTCGCTTGGATAGTTACTATCACTGACAAGAGGCCAGCGGCTAGCATGCACCGCGGGCAAAGATCTTTCAGTTCCTCAATGCACGGAGATGCCGTCGGATGGAATGGCCTATCGGGAAGAGAACTCGGCGACGACAAAATGAGGAACACAGTGGTGGTTGAGTCTTTATCAGGAAGGTGCCCTTTAGCCCCCGACGACGATATGTATCTTCTGCCGGTAATAGAGGCTTGGCCTCAGTCATCGGTTGGCATGGTCTGAGACACTGTGCAAACTAGTCCTCCTGATCCTTAGAAGTGGTCGGTAGCGCCACTACTTTGCGGGACGACATACGAGAGTTGCAGGCCGAGCGGTCAAACATCGAGGGCCGCCGGCTCGTTAGATACCACTACTCGGTCCTCGGCGCCATTCCAACAGGCTGAACTTCGAGGCAAGTGAGCCCATCCTGGTCCGGCGCCTCGACTCGTAAATCCATTCCACCGATTACAACTGCCTGCAAGCTGCCGCTTGTTTGTTATGACGAGCAGTTTCGGCCGATCGACATGCAGGCTCTGCTGGACGCGCCCCGCTCCATTCACAAACCGCGCGTGCTGATGCTCTACGGATCTTTGCGCGAACGGTCCTATTCCCGGCTCGCTACGGAGGAGGCTGCCCGTATCCTGCGCCGTTTGGGTGCCGAGGTGCGTATCTTCAATCCCTCGGGCCTGCCACTCCCCGATTCGGCGTCTGCCGATCATCCGAAGGTCCAGGAACTGCGGGATCTGTCGATTTTGTCGGAGGCCCAGGTCTGGTGCTCTCCGGAACGGCACGGGTCTATGACAGGAGTAATGAAGGCGCAGATCGACTGGCTGCCGCTCTCGATGGGTGGGATACGCCCGACGCAAGGCAGGACGCTCGCTGTGATGCAGATGCGGGTGGCTCGCAGAGCTTCAACGCCGTCAACCAGCTGCGCATTCTCGGGCGATGGATGGGGATGGTCACCATCCCCAATCAGTCGTCAAGTGGCGAAGGCCTTCGGCAAGTTCGACGAGGCCGACCGCATGAGGCCCTCGTCGTACTACAACCGGATTGTCGACGTGATGGAGGAACTGGTGAAGAAGTTTGTTGCAACGCCGGAATTGTCCACCACAGCCGCACCAGTGGTGGAGCGATTCCCCTGAACGTGGTTGTTGGCGGCGGCGCTGTTGATCGTGATCGTGCCGGACAGGATATTGCCCGAGAAGTCGATTTCGGTTGCCGTCCCGCCAAGCGTCACGGCGCCGCCGAAAGAGTTGTGCGTGATGTGATGCTGCGCACCGATGACGCAACCATCGGCGTTCTGTTGTGCGATGCTTGTTCAGTGCCACAAAATGTCATGACACCGTCACACTGCCGCCAGGTGCTTGTCATGTGGTCGAGTGTTGACCCGTCAGGCGCTGCGGAGAGTCTCCATGTCAATAACCCCTGTTCCCGGATAGCAACGATACTGTTATTGTAACCGTGCCGGAACAGAGCAGAACTCGGATCTGGGCGGCGCCGGCCGGGATCATCAGCCTGCTGGGACTTGCCGCCTTCATTCCGTTCCTACGCTCGCTTCCGCTGCGGCTCACGGTCCTTATGCTGCTCTCCGCCGCGCTCTTTCTCGGTGGTGCGGTGGGGTTGCAAATGGTCGGCGGCAAGATCGCGGAAGCCGAAGGCACAGAGGTGTTTTGGTATCGCGTGGAGACGAACCTCGAGGAGGCTCTCGAACTGGCCGGGTGCTGATCTTCATCTACGGCTTGCTCTGGTATTTGGACCGGCGGGCGGAAACGACGGCTCCAGACCGGTGATTACGCTGGCACTCCGGGATGACAGCATCTGCCGCAATTCGTCAGCACGACCGGATCAGTTCCTCCTTGGTTAGGCAGGGCCGTTGATAGCAAACTCCGGGAGTGATTTCACCGCTGACCAGCAGGGTCGAACAATGTCCCACCGGTTTCGGCGCCGGTGCGGTTCAAAGCATCATTAAGGCCGCTCCTGAAGCCGCGGCCGTTCGCAACTCGAATGAGTTCGACCGATTGCGGGTCGACGAACATATCCGCCAGGGTCTTGAGATTCATGCGTAACGCAGCGCGCTTTGCGACCTCGCCCGCAAGGTCCGCTTTCATCGACCGGTTGAATTCTGTGGCACCGCAAGGCAGTCGGCAATCCAGCGCGCGTTGTTCAGGCGGTTTACCGACGGCCGTCAGAGGCTTTTATCCGCCCAACATGTATCTCAAACGACTGGAGTTGCGGATCATCCGACGAATGGATGGGGCTAGCTTCCTTTGGCTCGGCAGTAATGCCAGACTGGATGGAGGGAGCACGACATGAGGCAGACGCGTAAAATAGCAGCGATTCTGGTCTCGGATGTGGTCGGCTACAGCCGGCTAGCCGGCGCAGATGAAGATCGCATCTTGGCACGGCTGCGGGCGTTGCGCAGCGATCTCATCGATCCCACAATCGCCGTTCATCGTGGTCGCGTCGTCAAGCGCACAGGCGACGGAAGCCTAGTCGAGTTCAGCAGCGTGGTAGAAGCAGTGCGCTGCGCGATCGAAGTGCAGAATGCCATGGTTGAGCGCAATGCCGGGGTGCCGGATGATCGCCGCGTCGAGTTCCGTATCGGCATTCACCTGGGCGACGTTGTGCAAGAACGCGACGGCGACCTGATGGGCGATGGCGTCAATATCGCCGCGCGCCTAGAAGGTATCTGCGAACCTGGCAATATCTGTCTTTCCGAGCAAGCCTATTGGCAGGTAAAGTCAAGGCTCGATATCGCGATCAACGATCGCGGTGAGGTTCAGCTCAAGAACATCACCGATCCGGTCCGGGTTTATTCGCTACAGGTCGGCGTTCCCTCCAAGGCAAAGCCCACAGCACCAACCAAGCCCCTTTTTATACAGAATCCTCCGCAGCCGCTCGCACCGCCCGACAAACCTTCGATTGCCGTGCTGCCCTTCATCAACATGAGTGGCGATTCCGAACAGGAATTTTTCACCGACGGGCTGACGGAGGACATAATCACTGATCTGTCGAATGTGTCCGGCTTCTTCGTCATCGCCCGCAACTCCACCTTCGCCTATAAAGGCAAACCCACCGACGTCCGTCAGATCGCTCGCGATCTGGGTGTGAGGTATATTCTTGAGGGCAGCGCCCGCCGATCCAACAAGCGGTTGCGCGTCAATGTGCAGCTTGTCAATGCGGCAGAAGGCGGCAATCATGTGTGGGCCGAGCGCTTCGACCGCGAAAGCGCCGACATATTCGACGTTCAGGACGAAGTCACCCGACGCGTTGTTGAAGCGATTTCTGGCAAGCTTGGTGAAAAGAAACTTGTTGCCCGTTCCCGACCGTCAAATCTCGAAGCCTATGATCTGTGCGTTAGGTCACGAGGCAAGTGCAACAATTCCAGATCGGACAACAGTGAGGCGTGTGCTGACTTGGAACGTGCCGTTCAGATCGATCCAAACTACTGCGAGGGGCACACCAATCTTGCCATCTCACTGCTATTTGGCTGGATTGTCTGGGGAGAGCCACAGGAACCCGGCCGCGCAAAGGCTCTGATACACGCGCAACGGGCCGTGGAGATCGATCCCGACGATTCCCATGCTCGCAGGATCATGGGCTGCGTTCAGCTTTATGAGCGCAATTGGGACGAAGCAAAATTCCAATTCGATGCTGCCGTTCGGCTTAATCCCAACAATGCAGATGCAGTTGCATGGATGGGTGAGCTTCAAATCTACTTAGGCGATCCGCAAGCGGCGCTGATATCGTGTGGCGCGGCGCTCCGTATAAATCCTCGTCCACCCGGTTGGTATTTCTGGATCATGGGAATGGCTCAGATTTCCTCTGGACACTACGAAGAAGCTGTTGCGTCCTTGAGCCGGGAAGAAACGTACGGGACGGGTTCAAGGGAGCACCTGGTTCCCGCGCTTGCCCTTGCCGGTCGCGTTCCTGAGGCACAAGAGGAAGCCCGCCTATTTCTTGCGGGCAATCCAAATTGGAAGGTCGGTGATTTGGTGGCGAACTCACCTTTCAAGAGCCCGAGTGATGCGCAGCCGTTTATTGATGGCTGGCGCATGGCGGGCTTGCGGGAATAGCGCGTTTGCGGCAAGGCTGGAGAGAGTGCTGGTTAGCCGCCGGGCGAACAGCCAATAGACGCCCCCTTTGCGCGACCTACGGCGTGTCCTCGCTATCAGTGCCATGCATGCTGGAGCCATGCATGAAGGACTGGATCTCGTCCGCATCGATCTTGCCGTCACCATTCTCGTCAATGCTACTGAACATCCTGCCCACCGCGCGTTGAACCTCGTCCTCGGAAACCGATCCGTCGCCATCGGTGTCCAACAGCCCGAACATCAGTCGCATGCCGGCACCGCGCATCAGCTGATGATGCCAGCGTCCAGCCATTCTGTGTCCACGATCGCGGCCACCGTGGTTCTGCCAACGGCCGCCATCTTCATCGTGGCGGTCAGCATCCTCGTTGCGACCGCCTTGATAGTTGCGACTATCTTCCTCGCGGAAACCTTCTTCGGAACCGCGATCCTGCTGCATTCTCTCCCGGACAGCTTGCTCAACCATCTGGCGGATCATTTCGCGTGTTGGTCCATCCGCTTGTCCGGTCGCATCCGGCAACTGTCCGGCGGCCGGCGGTTCGGTTGCCGGAGCGGGTGCAGGTGTCGAGGGTGATGGTGTTCCGCTTGTCTGGGCGAGCGCGGGGGAGGTCAAGGACTATGAAAACGGCGGCCGCGGCCGTCGTGCTGTGTGGAAATCTCATGGCATGCTCCATCAGTGCCTTCGCTTGGAAGGCCAAACTGGAGCTCGATCTGATTGTTCCCCGAACGGGATCAGGTCACGGCGAAGTTACATGGCATGCCCCTGTCTGAGGTAGATCAGGGACTTCGTCAGGGAATAATTTCTTCTCCCCTCGGCACAGGAGGGAAGCCCGCCTATTTCTTGCGGGCCTTAGCGCTGTCATTCCGGTTCCTGTCCCAAATCTGCCGGACAGCTTTGCGCCCAATTTCGGCCATTGCGACGCTCCCGTCCATCACCAGAAGCGGACATTGATGTTTTCGGAGGCCACAGTTAGCTTTCATCAGCTTTCGCATTCCTGAATGCAGACTGGTTAGGGAACTGCACAGATTGTTGCGAGGCTGCGTCCGATGATGTGCTGTGAGCGTGCTCCGCAGTTGGCCCCGTTATGAGTTTGCCCTGTTCACGTTGTGATCCTGTCTTTCGTGTCGGGTACCTAGCGTTAGATTTGACCACTAGCTGGCCGGGCGGATGTTCTGGTTGATGTGGAAAAGGTTGGTAGGGTCGAACTTGCCCTTTAGCGCGGCGAGTCGCGGGTAATTGTCGCCGAAGCTCGCCTGGACGCGCTCTTCGCCTTCGTCATCCATCATGAAGTTGGGATACGCGCCTCCGACGTCGAACGGATGCACAGCTTTCCAGTAGTCGGTGGCCCATTCCTTGAGGACCGGCGCCATTCCCGGATCTGGATCTATCCCGGCGATCACCATGGACCAAGTCACATCACGAGCGTTCCAGGCGCTGTCGCCCTTGCCTAGGCGATGCACCGCCCCGTCGATTGGGTAAAGATGCATGCACGACGCCGGGCCGGCCCTGCTTGCATGCAGGAGATGCGCGTGGATGGCGGCATCTGGCAGCGCTCGGACAAAGTCGCCCTTCCAATACCATTGCTGCCCGGCCGGATAGAGCGCGTCGAATAAGGTCTGCAACCCTGTGTAAGGAATCGGGCCCGCCCAGTCGATGAGTGGCTTGGGGAGAGCCGCCCGGATGGCATTGACAGCCGCTTCTCCACCCTCGCCGTTATGCGCGACAAGGAGGACGCACATCTTCTTGTTCCAGTGCTCCTGCGGAAATGGATCGCCGCCGGGCACGGATTGCAGTCCGAGGAAGATGTAGAAATCCTCCGGAGCATTCGCCTGGAAATCACGATACCAGCGCATCACCTCAGCGGCATCGCCAACATCGAAGATGATCGGCCCGCCATAGAGCATTTTCGCCGGGTGCGTGCGAAATAAGAAACTGGTCACGACGCCGAAGTTTCCTCCGCCGCCGCGAAGCGCCCACAAGAGATCCGCATTCTCGGTTTCGCTGGCGGTCATGAAACTCCCGTTCGCCAACACCACGTCGGCTTGGATGAGATTGTCGACGGCAAGCCCATATTGCCGGCTGAGGTAGCCGTGGCCGCCGCTCAGCGTCAGACCGGCGACCCCGGTGGTCGAGATGATGCCGAACGGCACTGCCTGGCCAAAGGCGTGGGTAGCATGATCCACGTCGCCTGTAGTGCAACCAGGCCCGACCCGCACCGTGCGGTTCTGTGGATCGACGCGAACGCCCTTCATAGTCGAGAGGTCGATGACGAGGCCATCGTCGACACCGCCGAACCCCGGTCCGTTGTGCCCGCCGCCGCGGATTGCTATGGGGAGTTGGCTGTCGCGGCCGAAGTTCACCGCAGCAATCACATCGGCGACGTCCATGCAGCGCGCAATTAGAAGAGGCCGCTTGTCGATCATGCCATTATAGAGTTTGCGAGCTTCATCATAGTCAGCGTGATCGCGACCGATTAGCGTGCCTCGGATATCCTGCGCGAATTTGGCAATGGCGCCGCTGTTCATTCCACCCCCCGAGAAATCGCGATACCGAGTTTCCGAGTTCGGATCGAAGGTTGATCAGATAGTTTCTGGCGCGCCGCCTCCCGGCACGGGCCGCCTAGCTGACAATGTTGACCGGCAGCCATCACTTAAGAACAACGCCTACTTTGCCCGAAAATGAGCCCTTGGTCCAAGGGAATCGTGAAATGAGGCCTCATCGCAACTAAGCTGACCCTCAGTGCGGCATGGTGCTATGGCTAACTTCGCGCTAGTTTAGCATGGTGACATCGGCAAAAACGCGATGCAGACGATCGAACACTGGCTGAGCCAGCTCGGCCTCGGCAAATACCTGGAGGCGTTCGTCCAAAACGACGTGGACCTGCGAGCGCTCCCTCATGTCACTGAACGCGACCTCCAGGAGCTTGGTGTCTCACTTGGGCATCGCAAAATTATCATGGCTGCTGTCGCCGGACTTGCTCAGCCAAATCTCGCCGGGTCCCTGGTCCCTTCACCTTCTCCTGCGGGTTCGGAACTTCAGGCCAGCGACCTCGCTCAAGAACCGACTGCAGACCGACGGCTGCTTAGTGTGCTCTTTTGTGACTTGGTCGGGTCGACTGCGATATCTGCCCAACTCGACCCCGAAGACATGCACGAGCTTACGCGACGCTATCAGGACAGTGTTGCAGGCGCGATCACGCGCTTTGGAGGCTACGTCGCGAAATATCTAGGCGACGGCGTGCTTGCATATTTTGGATGGCCCATGGCTTACGAGGACCATGCCGAGCGTGCGATTCGTGCAGGCCTTGAGGCCCTCGCTGCAGTCGAGGCCTTTCAGTCCCCCAGCGGCGAGCAATTGAAGGCGCGGATCGGCATTGCATCGGGTCACGTGGTCGTCGGTGATATCGCCGGCAGCAGTGCAAACGAGCGGGCCTCAATCGCAGGAGATACTCCGAATCTCGCGGCTCGCCTGCAAGCTGCTGCTGCGCCTGGCCAGATCGTGGTGGCAGACGCCACGCGGCGGCTCGCGGGGCAATCCTTCGAGATCGAGAGCCTCGGCGCGCAGGAATTGAAAGGCTTTCGACTGCCTATTGCGCTGTTTGCGGTCCACGGGGAACGAGAAGTGGAAAGCCGTTTCGATGCCGCGCAAACTAGTGCACTCTCAAAATTCGTTGGCCGCAGCAGTGAAATTGGAATGCTGCTGGATCGCTGGGAATTGGCTAAAAACGGACAAGGCCAAGCAGTCTTTGTATCGGGAGAGGCGGGAATCGGGAAATCGCGTCTCGTCGACGCGCTTGAGGAACGGTTGCATGAGAACCAGCCCGAGTTAATACGACTGCAATGTTCGCCCTATCACTCCACCTCGGCCTTTTATCCCATCATTCAGCGCCTGAGCCGGCTGGCAGGTCTTTCAGCCGCCGACGAACCTCTGATGCGAGCAGACAAGCTGCGCGCAATTGTTCAGCGTTACGGCGAAGATCCCTCAGAAGTCGGCTCCACATATGCCGAGCTGCTCTCGCTGGATCTGGCCAGTGAATTCACGCCGCCCGATCTCTCCGCCCAACAGCGCAAAGAACTGATCGTCCGCACACTGGCGAACCGGGTGCTGCTCGCGGCAAAGATGGCGCCCGTTTTGTTTGTTGTTGAGGATGCTCACTGGATCGATCCGTCGACCAATGAATTTCTCACAGAGGTTGTCCGTCGCATGCATGGCGCGGCCGTCCTTGTGGTCGTATCACACCGGCCCGAATGGACGCCGACCTGGCCCACGGGGCTGGTCCACGTGACGACGCTGGCCATTGGTCGGCTGACGAAGCAACAGATGCGCGAGCTGATCGACTCGATGCTCGCAGACGTTCCGGATCAGCTTGCCGACAGGATCGTGGAGCGAACTGACGGTGTGCCGCTGTTTGTGGAAGAATTGACACGTTCGATTCTGGAAAGCGGAAAGGCGGCGTCTCTCAATGTTGAGATTCCCGACAGTCTGCAGGGATCTCTCATGGCTCGACTTGACCGTTTGACAGCGGCAGCCAAGGAGGTGGCGCAAATCGCCTCTGTCATAGGCCGGGAATTTGACCGCGGCTTACTTTCCAAGGTTGCCGGTCTCGATGACCCAACTCTCGGCGAAGCGCTCAATGAGCTCATGTCTACCCAGCTCGTTGTCGTCGGCGGTGTGGTGCGAGACGCGCTGGTATTCCGACATGCGCTCATTCAGGATACGGCATACCAATCGCTGCTCAGCAAAAGGCGCCGTCAATATCATGAAGCCATCGCTAATGCGCTCATCGACGCATATCCGGATCTCATCGTGACCCAACCCGAGCTCATTGCCCAGCATTATGTCAAGGCACAGCAAGGTGCGCTCGCGCTGCCATACTGGATGAAGGCCGGCGAACGGGCGCTAGGGCAATCAGCCAACTATGAGGCGGTTGATCACTTTCAGAACGCTGTCGCCATCGCGGAGCACCTGCCGGGAGGACCGGCTCGGCAAAAGGAAGTGCTCGAGGCGACCCTAAAGCTCGGGGAGGCACTGAGTGCCGCAGGTCGCTTGTCGGACTCAGTTGCAAAATACAAGCTGACCGCGCACTTGGCTCGCGAGACCCATGACACGAAGGCCTTCGTTCGTTCTGCTCTTGGTTTTGACGGCGCCCAGTTCCTGTCTTCGAAGCTGCTAGACGAATCGCTTCAGCTGCTCACTGAAGCAATGGGTATGCTCGATCCCGAGGATCAGAGGTCGCGGAGCCAACTCCTCAGCCGCCTCACGCGTGCATACTTTTACCTTAGCGACAGTAAGAACAGCGCCAAATGTCACGCAGAAGGGGTTAAATTGGCTCGGCAACTAGGCGACCAAGCTTCGCTTTTTGAACTTTCTGTCCTGCCTTTCTTAACGCCCCGGACCGTGAAGTCCGCGGCAGAGGCAACTCAACTGATGGCGCGGGTAGATGAGATAAAGCGCCTCGCGGCCGGCATCAACGACGATGACCTGCGCGGCCGCGCTCTCGCGCTTGACGTCTACGTCTCGACTGAGCTTGGCGACCGCGCGCGCGCCGATCAAGCCGTGGGCGGGCTGGAAGAGTTGGGAACGTTGCGACAACGGCTCAACATTCTATGGCTTGCGTGGAACGCAAGGGCAATGATGGCCATCCTCGATGGAAGGTTCACCACCGCCGAGAAGCTGGCTGGAGAAGCGTTGGGTCTGGGCAGACAGACGCATGGCGCGGAAGTCGAAGGCGTCTATGGCATGCAGATGTTCACGATCCGACGCGAACAGAATCGCCTGTCGGAGGTGGCTCCGGTGATGAAGAATCTTATCGATGAAAATCCGGATGAGACCACATGGTTGCCAGGGTTTGCGCTGGTTGCGGCCGATTTGGGATACCGGGACGCAGCGCAACGCAGGTTGAGTGAACTAGCGAGTGCTAATTTCGCAATGCCGCTGGATGGAAAGCGAAGCGCATCCCTCTCATTCGTGGCTGAGGTTGCTGTTAGTCTGGGCGACACGGAGGCGGCTCGGACAATCTACAACCTTATGCTCGCCTACAAGGATATGACGATCACGGCAGGAGTCGCAACGGTCTGCTTTGGAGCGGCAAGTCGCTATCTGGGAATGTTGTCGGCATCGCTGGGCGATTTTGGGAAGGCCGCCGAGCACTTCGAGCATGCGATGGATATGAACGCAGCCAGCGAATCACGACCTTGGCTGGCGCATTCCCAGGCTGAATATGCGAACTTGCTTATGAAAAAAGGTAGCAAGAAAGCGATTGGGAGGGCAATGTCACTTTCGGAGCAAGCCTCGGTGACCGCGGCTGAACTGGGTATGGTCCGTTTGCAGAAGAGGCTGGAGACAACGGTTCACTAGGTAGGCTCTCATGCCTCACTGCATCACCACGTTGAGAAGGAGCATGCTTATGCCACGCTACGTAATCGAAAGGGAGTTCGCGGAACAGCTCAACCTCACGAAGGAGGGCGTTGAGAGTGTCAATTTGATCAATGACCAGGAAGGCGTGCAGTGGATTTTCTCGTTCCTCAGCGCCGACAAGAAAAAGAGCTATTGCCTTTACGAGGCGCCTAACCCGGAGGCTATTCGGGTTGCGGCACGAAGGAACAACATCCCCGCAGATGCCATCATTGAAATTGGTGGAGAGATCGGTCCGAATATGTTCTCGTAGCACAATCCTGACCGGCAAAACCGTCGCGAGTACGCCAAAAAGCCGGAGGCCGCTTTGGTAATGCACCTAAGCATGCGCTTCCCGGCCGATTGACCGGAAGGAATATGCCCTAGGTGGCATCTCAGCCGAATGTCCGCTTCTTAGACCGTTGACCTAAAACAACCACTCGGTCATTTTCCGGCCCCAAGGCTGCCGGGCGGCTATGCGCCCAAAGTCTGCCATTTGGATCAGCTTCGCCATCGCCTGCAAGCGGACATCTTCCCCCGATTCCTACGCACTACAGCCCGACTACACCTGACCCTCGGCACGTCGCCGCTATCCAAAGACGGATGATTGTCACTGAAATATCTCGTGCATAGTCCGGCGAATCATTAGCAACCGGTCACAGCAAACCTAAGGCGACTTACCGTCAGCGCCGTTGATTTCGCTATCTGCCTGCCTCAACCCGGCCGGGGCGAGTCAAAGGGACGAGTGCGCCGATTTGATCGCTTCTTTCGGACGAACAAATCGATCACATCAGTTCAATATCTCCAGGTCACGCAACGCTTGCTGCGTGCCCCCGCCACGGCGGACATGCCTCGACCGATAGAGACAGTCGGACCCACCTCCAACAATCTGTACCATCGCGACTAGCGACACAGTCCCCCTGAATGTCCGATGGCGTTGCGCGGACTGGCTACTGGCCTTTTCATTCTGCGCTTCGACCGCGCTACTTCCGATGTGCCAGGCGGTAGCGGGCGGCCTTGGCGCGGTTGCCGCAACTGTCCATCGAGCACCAGCGCCTCGGTTTGGAGCGGCTGTCGTCGATGAAAAAGCCACCGCAATTGTCAGCCTCACATTGCCGGATGTCGTTTCCTGATGGAAACAGCACCAGCATGGCAGCGGCTGCTGCTGACCGGCGCAGCGGCAGGTATAGCCCTTCGTTTGTCGACGTGGATTGGAGGTTCAAGATGTCGCCGAGGCCCGCCGAGCCGCCAGCGTGCCCTATCGCTTTGTGAAAGCTGCGCAGGGCAACGCGTTTCGAGGCGACACCACGGCCGAGGTTTTTTGCACAGACACCGAGCCAGGATTTGAGGGCGGCGCGCAGTTTTAGCACCTCGAGATGTACCTCGCGAGCGACCCGTGGGCGATTTACGGCATGACGGTCGAGGACCCGCCTTTCAGTTTCCGACAAAAACAGGGCCGGAATGCAAAAGGCCAACATATCCTGATAGCTCGTTATGCAATCGATCTCTGCTCCCTGGCGCCAGTGCAATGTGTTGGCAAGATCAAGTGCGGGCGCACCACCCAGCATGCGCATAGGCCCGCGCGGCGAGACGTAGGTCCGTAGAAATTCTGTTGATTCCATCGCTGTCAATATGTAACCTCCTAAACAGTTACTCAAGAGGGCAGGGTGGGTTAAATGAAGAAGCCTCTGTTGACGGTCTTGTCCTGGTTTGCGTTTGCAGTCACTGGCCAGGCAAACGACGATGTCCTTTATCGCTCAAGCGTGATCGTCACCGGAGATCGCGAGGAAACGCGCGTCCCTGCCATCCCTGAGGGTTTCGCACTGGCAGCGCAAAAGCTGACCGGAAATCCCGACGTCGTGCACAATCTGACCTTCGCTTCGCTGGCGACCGGGGCACCTGCCATGGTTTGGTCCTACACCTACCATGACCGCATGTTCGGCAGGCCAATTCACGACGAGCAGGGCACACGCGATCGCCCTTTCGATCTCACCTTCCAGTTCGACCGGACGCGAATGGACCATGCGATGGCGCTGCTGGGTGAGAGACCGTGGTTGGGGCCGCGCCCGAAGCTGGCGCTTGTCATCGAGGTTACCGATATGACGCGTAGCTATGTACTCGCGGCCGATGGCGTCCACGGATCGGACCTGCGCGCAAGCTTTGAAGATGCTTCGGTGCTATTCGCCATACCGATCATTTTCGCAAAAGAAGCCAATCTGTCGGCGGTCGCGCAGGAAAACGTCGATGTAATACCTCATGAGCGCCTGGCCAGACTGAAATCCAGATTGGGGGCTGACGTGATCTTGGTCGGGCACCTCCATTGGAAAACCAACGAGCCGGGCTGGCATGCGGTTTGGCGCCTGCCACTTGGACCAGAAGGTACAAAGTGGGAGATCGCAGGCGTAAATTTCGATGCTGCCTTCCGCAACGCAATCGGAGGTGCCGCCAAACGCATGCGACCGACAAGATAGCTCACTCACCACTATTCCCGGGGCTGAAGATGCCCCCAACTCAGGGTCCAACTGTGCCCGCGTGCGGTGACACGGGTCAGCGAGTCAGGACCGGGTGGGTCGTCAGCTGTGTTGGGACCACCTCTGAATTGTTGCGTATTGGTCCTGGGCGCTGTTGAGGTAAGAAATGCTGCCACTTTAGAAGCCCGCCGGCCCGTGGCGCGCCGCGCAGGAGCCGAAAAAAGGGGCGCCCAACGTAGGGTTGGCGGAATGCCCATTCAACTCAGTACAAAACTATGCCCCGTTCTCAGCCTGGGTTTTACGACTGCTGCCCGACTATCCGCACTTGCGCTTGCGGGCACCGGTTGATCAGCAAATTCGGAACAAAGCAGCACAGGCTGCGTTTTTTTAGAGACGAGGTCCATCCGTTCAACCGACCGCGTTTGAAGGGGCAAGAGAGTGCTCTTTAGACGTCGAAATCCTGATGGTCTCTTCGAGCGATTGCGCATTTATATATGGCCACGCCGCTCCTTCTCGCGATCGTTTCAGTATGTTTCAAAGCGAATTCTCCGTCTGAACGCCACTCCAAACGCCGTTGCGGCGGGGGTGGCAGCTGGGGTTTTCGCGTCTTTCTTTCCACTAGGGTCCCATTTCGCCATTGCCGCCATCGTGTGCTGGCTGATTTCAGGAAACATGGTGGCGGCCGGGCTAGGAACATTTGTCTTTGGCAATCCGCTGACCCTCCCGTTTGTTGTGGGAGGGAGCGACTTGGGAGACCGGCAAGATCATGTTGCACGGCCACATGCAAAGTCACGAACGGCCAGCCCATTTGAGTGAGATGTTGCAGACCCTTTCAATCTCGCAATTGTGGGCACCGGTCTTAAAGCCCATGCTGTGCGGCGCGGTGCCCCTCGGGCTGATTGTTGGCCTGTTGTTCTATGGCATCACCCGCTATGGCATGACAGCCTGCCGCGAACAGAGGCGCAAGCGACTGGCCGAAAAGGGGAGCCTGCTCCAGCAGCAGGAAGACATCGCGTTATCACCCCCTCTGCCAACTCGACATCACCGTTCTGAAGGGTGAATTGCTGGTAGGGCAGCTGTAGAAATGCGTCCGCTCGTCGGCAATATCGCCGCTATAAGCGCTGCCTACAATTTGTGGCGCGGATATTCTGGAGCTTGGGTTCCTCGCCGCACTTTTATTGATGAACACCCCACCCTGCCTGTTTGGCGCGATGTCAGGCCCTAGACGCTCATGAAGCTCTCCGTACAGACAGCGCTGTCTGAGATCCCTCCTCAGGGCCCCGGGCATCTGTATGCATGCAACTCGCATCAACGTCCACTCAGAGGTCGTCTGCCGAATGGCAGCTATCCGCCGAGCTCGCCCCGATAGCGACCGGCCGGTTCCGGCCCCATTTCGGCCTTTCAATGACGTGCTTCGTTCGTCGCCGCGTGCCGCTATGATGCGGGCGGAAACCTGGCAGCCATAGACCTCCTGCCGGTCGTGATCGGCGCGGAGGCACAGTCTCCCGGATCAGCAACGGCCAGACTGGTACCCATCGCCGTAACGGGAAGCGCGGCGCGGGGTGGACGTGAAATAGGAAATTTCCAAGGCCGTAGAAGATCGGCGCGCCATTGTAGATTTCCACGGCCTGCAGCACCGGCGCGCCGTGGCTGACGAAAAGGTTCGCGCCGGCGTCGATGCACATACGGGCAAGCTCTGCACCCAGCGCGGTACCTCCTGCCAACCTGGCTCCCAATGATGGTGGTGCAGATAGGCAATGACGAAATCGCCCTGTGCAGCCGCGTGCCGGATGTCGGACAGGTGTATGGCCGCGCTCCGCTGGTCGACTTCTATCAGACGGCCGAAATCGGCGGCCTGCGCGAAGACGGTTCCGTAGAAATTGATCTCCGTGCCGGCCGACGCCTCAACAGGGTCCTCCGGTTGCGCATAGTTGGCCAGTTCGAAGGGGGAGCTTTGCAATTGAGCGCTCAGCCTTGCCAGTCTGCTGAAATGTCCGTCCGGCACCCCTATCTTGCGGACGGTGTTCAGACGATTGACGCCGGGCCGAGCCGGCCGGAAGGCCGTGCGGTCTTCGGCATACATGTTGGTCGGGCCGGGACCTGCATCCATCGCAAGAAGCGCGACGTCGCGCGCGCCCAGCCGGCGGCCCCAGGTTTCCTCGCGTCAGTCTCGTCGGCCCCGATGCCGGCATGCAGGACACCGCGCCCTTCCACCTCCTCCAGCGTCGAGAGGATACCGCCGGCGCCGAAACCTTTTGATGCTCACATCTATGCGGCGCGCGCTGCCAACAGCGCGTGGAGAGCCTCCGGCTTCAGATGGGTGTAGCGCTTCAACATTTTCCAGTCGTTGTGCCCAGTTATCAGCGCAACCTGTTCGATTGTGAATCCGGCCTCGAAAAGGCGGCTTGTCCCTTCGTGCCGCAGTCATGAAAATGAAGATCGTGGATTCCCAAGTCAGCACATCCTCGACGGAACGCAGTTCCAACTGACCGATGGTTGAACGGGAAAATTCGATCGTCGTCATTGCTACGCTTTCTCAGCCGCTCTTCAACAATGGCCCACGCATCATAGCCAGTGGCTGCAAACAGCGGTATGCGCTTGTTGTTACCGTTCTTGTTTCGAGGGTCCTTCCTGTCGCGGACAAGGAGCATCCGCGTGCGAGACTCCAAATCGGACCAACGCGCCTTGCAGATCTCTTCCTGGCGCATCGCGGTTGCGACGGCGAAACGTATGATCTGGCTGATCGGTGCAAATTGACGAGGATTTGCGTCCAAGTGAGCGATCAGGATATCGAGTTCGTCCTGCGTCGGCCGTCTGTCGCGCGGATGGCTTTCCCAACGAGACCGAGCCTCGTGAGGGCGACACGCGCGAGATCGACCGGTTCGACCTTGACGGGCAGGCCGTGGACCGCAGCGGCGTGAGTAAGAACAAGTTTTATAAAGCCGATGTCGATACCGAGGGTCATTGGTCCGGCACCTTGGGCGGCGAGCTCACGACCAAAACGAATGAGCCGTTCGCGGTCAAGCGCTGCTAGGTTGCACTTCCCCAAATGCCGTTGGAGCATATTGAGGGCCGCGGCCTTGGAGCGGCGAGGGGACTTGCCTACATCGCACATGTCGTCGATATGAAGGTTTATTAGTTCGCCGAAGGTTTTAAGGCGCGCTATGCGGGACTTGGTGGGCGTCTCACCGCGATCGACTTGGCGCTCGGTTTAGGTTGCCCAGCGCCTGGCGTCGTCTCGGCGCAGAAAGGTCTCGCTAACGTAGCGACCTTTGAGAGGGACTTGGACACGCCAGGAACCGGACGAGAGCTTTGTGCAGGTGGCCATTTTTTCGTGTGCCCTCCGTGTGCACTGAGAGATCGAAACGTGGCGAAAACGGGTCGTATTCTGGCGTAAATTCGTGTGCACTCGTTAGGTTCTAACGATTTGATGTTAAAGAAAAAATGCTGAAATATCAAGATCATAAACTGGCTGTTGCGCCGATGATGGACTGGACCGACCGGCATTGCCGGTTCTTCCACCGCCAGTTGACGCAGCGTGCGCTGCTCTACACCGAAATGGTGGTGGCGGACGCTGTCATCCATGGTGCCCGCGAGCGGCTGCTTGGTTTTGACGAGACCGAACATCCGGTGGCACTGCAGCTCGGTGGCTCCGATGCGCAAAAGCTGGCCGAGGCGGCGCGCATCGGCGAGGCGTTCGGTTACGACGAAATCAATCTCAATGTCGGCTGTCCGTCCGACCGCGTCCAGTCCGGCACGTTCGGCGCCTGCCTGATGAAAGTGCCTGACCTCGTCGCCAATTGTGTGGCGGCGATGAAGGCGGCGGTGACAATCCCGGTGACGGTTAAATGCCGCATCGGCGTCGACGAGCAGGATCCGGAGCCCGCGCTCGACGCGCTGGCCGACGGCGTCTTCGCGGCCGGCGCCGACGCGCTGTGGGTGCATGCGCGCAAGGCCTGGCTGGAGGGTCTGAGCCCGAAGGAAAATCGCGACATCCCGCCGCTCGACTATGACAGGGTCTATCGCCTCAAGGCTAGAAAATCGAACAAATTCATTGGCATCAATGGCGGCGTTCAATCGCTCGAAGAGGCGGCTCGCCACCTCGATCATGTCGATGGCGCCATGCTTGGCCGCGCCGCCTACCACACGCCAGGCATCCTGGCCGGCGTCGACGCGGCATTCTACGGCGGCAAGGCCGGCACCTACGATTTTGCCGCGCTGATCGACACGATGGCCGACTACGCCGCGCGGCATATCGAGCAGGGCGGGCGGTTCGGCCACGTCACCCGCCACATGGTCGGGCTGTTCCACGGCCTGCCGGGCGCGCGCCGCTTCCGGCAGATACTGTCCACCGACGCGACGAAACCCGGCGCCGGACCGGATGTGCTGAAGGCAGCGTTCGCTGCCGTCGATTTCGACCGTGTTGAAAAGGCCGCTTAAGCAGTTCAGTCGCGCAGAATCATCCGGTCGCCGCGCACGTCGAAACCCGACAGGGAACCGATGAAATTCATGCCGAGTAGGCTCTGGCTGAGCGCGCCGGGCGCGGCGACCATGACCTGCATGTTCTTGCGCACGATGCCGCCGATCGCCAGTTCGTCGGTGCGCACCGAAGCGGCGCGTGCCATGCCATTGGCAGTCGAGACCGGGACGGTGAAGCTCAGCGCTGCCGGATTGAAGCCGGCCGCCTGCGCGTCTTCGGCGGTGAGCACTGTACTGGTCGCGCCGGTATCGACGACGGTGCGGATCGGCGCGCCGTTGATCGTGATGCGGGCCTCGAAATGGCCGCTGTCGGCCTTGTCCAGGGTCACGGTGGCATGGCCGTCCTCGACGCCGAGCGCCAGCGGGCTGCCGGGAACGAGGCCCGCCGTCACCCGGCTGGCGAAATCCTGCAACTCGTAGCGGTACTGGTAGCCGGCGACGAGCGCCAGCACGATCAGGGCCCACGTGCCGAGATTGCGGGCCATGACGCCGAGCGGCCTGCCGGACCGGACAAGGCCGGCGCTGACGAGCAAGCCGATCGCCCCCAGCCAGACCAGACGGCTGAAATCGTAATTCTCGATGCCGAACGTGGTGCCGGCGTCGTTGTTGATCATCAGCAGCACCAGCCCGAGGCCGATTGCCGCCATCACGATCCAGAACAGTCGGTTCATTGGACCTGCCGCCTCAAGAGAGGACGTCGCGCTCGCGCGCCATCCGGCTGCGGCGTGTTTCCCGGCGCGGCCGGCGCTCGACCGTTTCCAATCGGGCCGGCAACTCGGCCATGACGCTGCGGCGTACCTCCGGCGTCATGCCCATCCAGGCGCCGATTTCATCGCGCGTGCGGCCACAGCCGAAGCAGAAGCCGGTTTTCATGTCGATCGAACAGACCAGGATGCACGGGGATTCGATGGCCGTCATGACTTTCTCTTGAAGGCTCCGTCCGGAATCCTCATTTCATCTCCACATGGTGCAACGGCAAAGCCAATGCAAGCCCTTCGGAATGCGGCGCGGGCAACCGCTTTCGCGCCAATGTCGAGGGGAGTTGTGCCGGCCGGGCAAGGCGGTTATGCCGCTGATCAACCACAGGGGATGATCAGGACCGACATGACCAGCGCGCTGCCCTTCGACGATTTTCGCAATCTGCTGGCGAGCCTGCCGCCTGCCGATACAGTCGTGGGGGGGGGGGGGGGGGGGCCGGGGGGGGAGGCCGGCACCAACGCAACACACCCAAAGCGCAGGGAGGGACTCGAACCCGGCGGGGG
>NZ_JAMYOY010000029.1:0-60165 GCF_040320115.1 Mesorhizobium sp. M0802 | reverse complement strand
CTGGCGGTCTTAACTTCAGTCTTGGTCATGGTGGCGTTCCTTCGCGGGAATCAGGTGACGTGAACAATCACCAGCCTGCCATGACTGCCCCCTCTCAGCGAATTTGCAGAACTCTCAGCACACTACCGCCGCGACGACGCCGGCGTCGGTAGTAAATTACAGGTTTCTATGCGGGACGCCCCATTGGTGACGAGGCGAGCTCAAACCGCTGACTCGCGTCGCTAAATCGCCACGACGACTTTGCCTATGGCCTTGCGGGCAGCGAGACGGCCAATCGCATCGGCACCTCGGGCAAGGGAAAAGCGCTCGGAGATGTGCGGCTTGATCTTACCGGCAGCATATAAGCCCAAAGCTCCTTGACCTCCTGCTGGTACGCCGCGGGATCACACGGGCGTAGAGATCTCGAGCGTCGTCAAGGAAGTTGGCGAGGGTATTACCAATGTTAGGCCGGGTGACCGGGTACTGGGCACGTCCAACTTCGGCGGCATGGCTGAAGAAATGGCTATAGAGGCGACAAACTTGATCCCTATTCCAGCCGCCATGCCTTTCGACGAGGCAGCGGCGTTTATCTGCACTTACGGTGTCGCGTACTACGCCCTCAAGCACCGCGGTCGATAGAGCCCCGGCGAAAGACTGCTCGTGCTCGGCGCGGCTGGCGGCATCGGCCTGGCGGCAGTGGAGCTCGGTCGCGCCATGGGCGCGCGCGTAATTGCGGCAGCGTCATCGCAGGAGAAACTGGACCTGGCTGTGGCTCGGGGCGCGAAGTCCGGCGTTGTCTATCCACGCGGTCACGTCTTCCAATACGAGCGTCTGTGGCCCGCCGATTGCCTTTCTTAATAACGCCTTCATAATACTTGCCGGCTCTTTTCACGGCGGTACAGTGCGGCGCAAATAGATCCAAACGCGTTAAAGCCAGTGGAGTGGTCGATAATCGAAGTGCTACCCCTGGCAGGAGGTCCATCAGGCTCACCGGTCATATCCATCAGACCGGTGTATGCTCTCGCAATCTGATCACAGCTAGGCTTGGTGGCATTTGGACCTGTCTGCCCGTATGCAGAAATGGAGCAATAAACAACGCTGGGATTGATGTCCGCTACTGATCGTAGTCCAGTCCAAGTCGCTTAATTCTGAATGCCTCGAGAATAACATCAGCGTCAGCAATCATCTTTTAATTATATTTAGCCCCGTCGGATCGGTCAGCGAAATCGTTACGGGCTTTTTCCCGCGATTAAGCCAAAGGTACCATGAGTAGCCGTCAATCTCACCGGAGCCCCACCCTCCTGTGTCGTCACCGGATACAGGTCTCTCAATTGTAATTACCTTGGCCGTAGTCAGCGAGCATAGCGCTTGCCACGGGCCAGCTACGTTATTTGCAAATCCAGTATTTTCAACCCCTCGAAAATCATACTTTGGCGCACTTTAATTAGCCTCTCGTTTCTATTGGGAGCGCTATTCCCCGAATGAGCGGAATCTGTGGATTGTACTCGAAGAGTTACTAGCCCCCTGACTGGCCATCGCTCTGTAAATAAATCCATTAATCATGCGTACAATGGACCATTGCTCAAGATGGTGACAACCTGGCCTATTGCATCATCATCGGTAAAGCGGAACACGTTGTAGATCTAGATATCCTTGATCGATGGACGCAAAGCCGCATATTCGCGTGCCTTGTGGTTCAATTGTCACGCCCGCCTTGACAAGCGTTTCAGTCAACCCCTTCAGCACGCCAGCTGGCGATCTTAGGGTGTCCTGACCACGTTCCACCACGAAGAGCTCCTCGTCGGCGGGCCTCGGATTCAGTCTGTTCGGTTCCTGGCTGAACTGGGCAACGAGAATGCGATGAGCCTTTGAGATTTTTTGGCACTCGTTCAATCCTTTCTTTGTAAAGTCGGAGCAGGCTAACTTATGTTTGATCAAAGATCAACTGCGATCCTGAAATTCCGTGGCTGCCAGCTATGTTTTTTGTGCAGAGTCCCACGTTGGATGGCAAGGTTCTCATGCGCCTGGAGATGGCCGAGCAAATTGGTGTGCTTACAGAAAAGATCGAGACGCTCGACACCAGGATTGTCGCGGCGCTGCGACCGTCCGCGCCACCGTCCAAGATCCCGAAGCGTTCCGAACCGGGCGGGATCTGGCCGCCTGGATAGGGATCACGCGGCGAGCGAACTCGAGTGGCGGCAAGGACCGTTCGGCAAGATAACGAAGCGCGGCAATAAGCAGTTGCGAACTCTGCTGATTGTCGGTGCGACGTCTATCCTGAAGCAGGCGCGCAGAGGCGTAAAGGTACCTGCTCTTCGGTGGCGGGCCCGCCGGTCAGTGCCGCGACCGAAAACAACGCACGCGGTCAAAGCACCTCGTTACGGCAGGATGTAGCAGCGGCCGTTGCCCCCCTCTCAACCGAGCCTGGCTCCGCCATTGGAGCCACGCTCGACATCAACGGCGGCGAGCTCAGCACCTAGCGACCTGGCCGCCTCAACTCAAGTGATGCGAAGGAATCTTGGGCGGAACCGCCGACAATCAGCCGGTCTGCGCACGTTCCTTCGCATATGCCACCTCTCCATTATGCAGAGCGTTTTTAGCGTGGGGTCGCTGGTATCGACGTTGACGAGCGCGCCGAGGCCGATGGCGACGGTTCGCTAAAAACGTGTTGGGCTAAGCCGCGGGCGCGACTGGGGTTCTATGGGTATTGAATGGTGCCGATCCAAGGAAAGGGCATCGCACAGTGGTGTGGATGCAGGGGGTGGCGGGAGCGCGGGAGACGAAAGCAGCACGGTTTCCGGTGTCGATAAACGTGACGATTGACGCGGCATCCTATCGGGAAGTGCCGGTGGGCGCGATGGCGCGCGCTTTCGCGGGATCGGCCCGGTTTGCCGGCCGAACGGGGCGATGCGGCGACGATGAAAGCAGTGTGGTTCTTTCATGACGTATCCCAGTACCACAAGGGTCCGCTGACGCCGTCGAAGATTTCGATGATGATCATCTGCCCTTGATGACAGGCCGGGCATTTCCTGAGGGAACGCCCGGTGAGCTTCTCGTAGCGGTCGCGATAGTCCTTTGCGGATCGGCTGTCCGACGGCGCGGAAATCGGCATGGCCGAGCAGCTCACGACAGCAAGCGAGCTTTGCGCGCGATAGCGATTGCCGAGGAAGCCATAGCAGCGGATCCGATGGAAGCCCTCGGGCAGGACGTGTAACAGAAAGCGGCGGATGAACTCATCGGCCGATACGGTCATGACCTTTTGCCGATCACGGTGCCGATAATCCTACAGCGGAAGCGCGCCGCGCCATCCTCGATATCGACGAGGCGATTGTTGGAGATGGCGACGCGGTGCGTGTAGCGGCCGACGTAATCGAGCACCTGTTCGGGTCCGGCGAAGGGCGGCTTGGCAAAGACGACCCACTCGGCCCTTCGCAGCGGCACCAAATAGTGCCGGAAGGCGTTGCGTTCGCTCAAGGCTCGCAAGTCGGAGAAGAACCGCAGCTTGCCGGCGTCGAAGGCTTTCCCCAGGTACTCCAGGAACAATCGTCGGAACAGGTGTGAGAGAACGCGGACCGGCAGGAAGAAGCCCGGCTTGCAGGCGATCCAGCGCGTGCCGTCCGGCGAAAACCCACCACCCGGGACGACGCAGTGCAGATGGGGGTGGTGCAACAAATTTTGCCCCCAGGTGTGCAGCACGGCGAAGAAACCGATCTCGGCGCCGAGATGCTTGGGGTCGGCAGCGATCGTGCGTAGCGTCTCGGCGGTGGCGCGGAAGAGCAGGCCGTAGACGAGCGCATTGTTCTGATGGGCGATGGCGGCAATGGGCGCCGGCAGCGTGAAGACGATATGAAAGTACTGTGTATCGAGCAGTTCGGCGCGTCGATCCTCCAGCCACTGCGCACGGGCCAGCGATTGGCAGCGAGGACAATGCCTGTCGCGGCAGCTGTTGAAGGCGATGCGCCTGTGTCCGCATTGATCGCACGCTTCGACGTGCCACCGAGCGCGGCGGTCCGGCACAACTCGATCGCCGTCATGACGCGGCGCTGAGCGGTCGACAGCGATGTGTGCTGGGCACGATAGGCCTCGCCGTAGCGACGGAATATGTCCGCCACTTCCGGCCTCGAACGGACCATCGGGAGCTCAGAAATACTCAGGTTTGGCGGGTGGCGGCAGGGAGGGCGCTGGGCGTGGCAAAAGCTCGAAGGGCTCGCGGTAGCGCAGACCTTGTTGGTGGCGATGCGCAGATAATGGGCGGTGGTCGCGAGGCTGCGGTAACCGAGCAGCAATTGAATGGTGCGCACGTCGGCGCCTGCCTCCAGGAGATGAACGGCGAAGGCGTGCCTCAAACTGTGCGGCGTCACCGGTTTGGACAAGTGGGAGAGATCGTGCGCTTTCGCACAAGCTTGCCCCGCTGCATCCCGGGTGATCGGGTGGCCGGTGCGATCTCCGGGGAGCCACTCCTTTGGACGCCGCATCCTCCAATAATCGCGCAGGATCTCCAGGAGCTTGGGCGACAGCATCACATAGCGGTCCTTCTGGCGCCCTGCTCGACACGGACGACCATTCTCTCGCTGTCGATGTCAGTCGTCTTCAGATGCACTGCTTCCGAAATGCGTAGACCGGCGGCATAACAGGTGGTCAGGATCGCGTAATGTTTGAGATCGAGCAGGCAGCCGAGAAACCGCTGCACTTCATCCGGACTGAGGATGATCGGCAGCTTCTGTGGCTTCTTGGGAAGCGGGAGGACCTCTTCAGGCACCCAGTCTCTTTCAAGCGTCACCTTGTAGAATGGCCGTGTGATCGAGCCCGGCGCCAGTTGCTTCTCGTTGGCCAGATAGACCTGGTAGATCCGGACGTCCTCTCGTCCGAGCAAGTCCGGCGCCTTGCCGAAGTGTCGTGCGAACAGCGACACCTGTTGCAGATACCAGAGTTGGTATTGAGCGAGAAATTGCGCACCTGCATGTCATCGCTCATGCGCTGGCGAAGTGGGGTCATGACGAGCTCCTCTGTCCGATGGAATGGGCTGAAAATAGCCGTCCCATCCTCGCGCAGTTGGGCTCCTACTGAATACGTGACCTCCTTGCCGCTCCGGCGTAGCGGAGCGGGTTAGTCCAAGTGAAGTAATGCTCACCTCTCCATTACTTCACAAAAGGCCGCACGTATTGCGGCGCGATCAGCTGCACCTCATGGCGAAGCTTGACCATTTCTATGTAACAGCACCCTGGGCCACCTAACGGGGACTTGAACTGTGTAGAAAATATCGCTGGCAGCCATGGAAATCTCTATTGATCTTTGATCAAATGCCGGTTAACGATCTATCGAACACATGGCTCTCTCCGGGGCAGCGCATCCAATAGGGGGAATTTCAACGCATGATGGTCCAAACGGTGACTGGCCCGATCGCGGTTGAGCAACTGGGCCGCACACTAATGCACGAGCATCTGTTCATCGCTCTTCCCGGCGCTTGGTTCGATCCGCTCGCGAAATTCGACCGTGCGGAACTCATCAAGGAAGCAGTCCGGCGGTTGGTTCAACTGCGCACTGAGCATGACGTGCGCACCTTCGTCGACCCGTGTCCAATCGAACTTGGACGCGACGTTTCGCTGATGAAAGAGGTTTCCGAAAAATCCGGCGTGCACATCGTCTGCACCACTGGGTTTTATGTAGAGGAGAGGGGGCTACCGATCTACTGGCGCGCCCGCAGCGTCGATGAGGTCGCCGAGTTTTACGTCCGCGAGATCACCTACGGCATCGGCGACACAGGTGTGAAGGCTGGCGCCCTGAAGGTCGCAACGGGAGCGCCCTTTGTCACCGAGCAGGAGAAAAAGTTCCTTGCCGCCGCCTGCATCGCGCAGAAGGAGACCGGGGTTCCGATCATCACCCACACCGAGGAGGGCTGCGCAGGGCCAGATCAGCAGGAGCTGTTCGCGGCCGGCGGCGTTGCCCCCCATCGCTGCCTGATCGGCCATAGCTGCTACAACCCAGATCCCGCGTATCATCGCCGCATCGTAGATGTGGGCTCTTACATCGGATTCGATATGATAGGGATGCTCGGTACGTCGGACGAAGTTCGCGCGGATAATCTGGCGGAGCTCGTGCACGCCGGCTTTCGTTCGCAGGTTATCATGAGCATGGACCGCATCTGCGGCTACTTAGGCAAATTGAGGTACCAGCTCACTGCCGATGAGATTGCTAAGATCGAACACGAAAAGTCGCAGGGACTCCACCAAGCCTACACTTTCATATTCACCGACTTCATCCCGATGTTGCACGCACGCGGGGTCAGTCAGGCGGACATCAACTCAATCCTGGAGGACAACCCGCGACGGTTCTTTGCCGGTGAGATTCCGCCTAAAAGGGCGACAAACTAACGAGCCGACGCACCACTCGCGGTCAACCGAATGATCCGCCTGCTAGAGCTACTAAGTCAGGGTCCCGCCGCACGAAGTGGGATAGCTTCGCCAAAGGCTGAACACGCACAAGAGGGATAAGCAATGCACATGAAGACCGTCGATACTCTCATCATCAACGGGGATATTTTCACCGGCGACAAAAGTCAGCCGCACTATCGGCCGGGGGCCGTAGCGATTTCCGATGGCGTAGTGCTCGCGATAGGTCGCGAGCAAGAGATTTTGTCGGCGTATGATGCGACGCGCAAGATCGACGCCCATGGCGGTCTGGTCCACCCGGGCTTCATTGAAACCCATATCCATTCGACTGGAATGGCTTATCACGGAGCGCCTTTCAGCCCGCAGTCGGCCACTGCCAGCAAGGTGAACTACCAGAGCATGAAGGCAGCGACTGACCCCGAGATAACCGCTGCCTATGCGGCCGCGGCCGCCTGCACGATGCTGCAACGCGGCTTCACCCTGTACTTCGAGGCAGGCACCGTCTTCGAAACCGATGCGTTTGCCGAAACGTTGACCAAGTGCGGTGTGCGGGGAATGGTGACCGCACCATGGGCATGGGACGATATGTCGTTCGACACGCTCGATGGACTGAACGAGACCTTGATGCGACGTGCACCGGCGGACGCGAGGCGGGTTATCGATCAGTGCAAGTACGAACTTGCGCGCAACAAGGACGACAATGCGTTGGTACGAGGCTATGTCGGTCTGCAAGGAAGTGCTGGCGGCACAGACGAGCTTGTCCGGGAAGCGGTAAGACTGGCCACCGATTCGAACGCGATCTTCTGGCAGCACCAAGCCTTCGAGCCCGAATGGGACGCACTAGAGCGAAGGAAGTTTGGTGACGCCGGCACGGTCCGTATGCACCGGCTCGGAGCCCTTGGGCCCAACACGACGCTCGCGCATATGAACATGCTTGACGAACAGGACGTCGAACTCATCCTGGCGATGAAGCCGGGCCTTTCCTGGTGTCCCAACAATGCGATGGGCTATCAGATTACGCCACCGCATAAATGCTGGTTTCCGCATCTCTACCGAAATGGGGCAAGTGTTTCGCTCGGTGTTGACACTATCATCGTCCATCCGATGGGGATCGCCGGCCTCATGAGCCTCTATCTGTCGAGAATGGTTGGGGACGCGCTGAATCCCTCCGATCCTTTTTACATGCAGACGATCGATGCTGCAAGAAACGTAGGCCTCGGTGACAGGCTGGGCAGCCTGGCCGTGGGCAAGCGCGCCGATGTGGTAATCCGGGAAGCTCGCGACATCACCCATTACTCCTGGCGCGACGACACGGGCATCCTGTTGTCGCTGTCCTCGTCGATGATCCCGGTCGACACAGTTCTCATCGATGGCAAGGTCATCATGGAAAAGGGTCGCCTCACGACAATGGATCAGGATGAAATCCTTGCCGAAGCCGTGCGACAGCGCGATCTGTTGGCCCACAGGCTCTCCGCCTAAGTATGCGACACTTCCGAAAAATGTAGCAACTGCTTGAGACGACTAACAGAAATCAAAAAAGAGGAGGAACAGAATATGAAAATCACTAGACGCGAAATTGTCAAGACAGGGCTGGCCGCCGGAACAGCATTATCTATGCCAACAATCCTTAGGGCACAGACATCACCAGATGACGCTCGGACAGTTCGCTGGATACCGGGCGGGAATACCGTAGCGTTCGATCCGATCTTCTCGTTAAATGCATCGCAGCATGCTTTAGCTATTTACGACATGCTGTTTGATGTCGACTCCAAGGGCATGCCGCAACCACAAATGGTAGGAAAGTGGGGCGTCTCCGAGGACAAGAAGACCTACACATTCCAACTCCGTGAGGGCCTGATCTTCCACGACGGCAGCCCAGTCACTGCGGCGGACTGTGTGGCCTCGATACGACGTTGGGCCCAAGTGGATACAAGTGGAAAACTGATCATGGCCAAGGCCAAGGATATCTCGAAACAAGACGAGAAGACCTTCACGATCACGCTCAACGAACCGTTGCCGCTTCTCATACCTTTGCTCGCATCGTCCTACGCTGGGTATTATCTAGCGATCATGCGCGAGAAGGACGCGAAGCTTCCCCCAACGGAGCAGGTGACAGCGAATATTGGATCCGGGCCATTCAAGTTCAATCAGGCTCTCGCCAAGCCTGGCGCAAGCTTCACCTACGACCGAAATGAACAATATATACCGCGCCAGGAACCAGCGGACGGGTTCGCCGGTGGAAAGGTCGTCAAGGTTGATAGAGTGGTCATGGAATTTATTACCGATGAACAGACCGCCTTCGCGGCTCTCCAAGCGGGAGAGGTCGATTTTGTTCAATACCCCGCACAAGTACTCTACCCTGCGATCGAGAGCGATCCCAACCTTGAATTGGAACTCTTAAACACTGCGGGCTCAGACATGTTCATACGCTTGAACTGCCTGCAGAAGCCGTTCAACAACGTGAAAGCCCGGCAAGCGATGCTTCACCTGATCGATCAGGAGGCAATCATGCTGGCCGCCGGATTTGAGCCAAAAAATATACGCCCTGTCACATCAATATTTGGATATAGTACCCCGTACTCCAATGACGAGAATACGGCATGGTACAAAAAGGGGGGCGACCCGGAAAGAGCGAAGCTTCTTTTGCAGGAGGCTGGGTATGCCGGCGAAACGGTTCTCATTTTGCAGACCACTGACTGGCCGCAAGGTAGCAATGCCGCGCAATATCTGGCGAACACCCTGCGAAATATTGGAGTCAATGCTGAGCTCGCGGCTAGCGACTGGGCTGGGATGGAGAAACGCCGAGTAAACAAGGGACCGATTGTGGACGGCGGCTGGAGCGTATTTATTAGCGACTTCGCCGATTCCAAATTTAATAATCCGATCGGTTTGCCTTTGCTCGCCGCAAATGGCGTAGACTATTATGGCTGGCCGAAGAACGATGAATACGAGGCTCTCCGGGCCAAATGGGCAGAGGTCGAAACACTCGATGAACGCCTGGCACTGGCCCGTGAAATGCAACGCCTCGCATGGGACTTCGTTGGCACTGTCATGTTGGGAAATTATGTCGACCCAATTGCTCGCCGAAAATCTCTGATCGGCCTAGTTCAGGTTCCGTCGGTTTATTACCCGATGTGGAACATGGAGAAAGTCTCGGCCTGATGACAGTTTACATCTTCCGCAGAGTTGTTTCGGCCATCGCCGTCATGGCGATGGTCGGGATTTTTGTCTTCCTGCTTCTCAGGCTGGCGCCGGGCGACCCGGCTGCCATGATCGCCGGCCGGTCGGCCACGGCTGAAGTAATTGCCGGCATTCGTGAGCAGCTGGGCCTGAACGATCCTATGCCGGTTCAGTTCATCCATTGGGTGCGCGACATGCTGGGCAATTCGTCGACAGTGGCCAAAGCTGCATCGCAAACTATGCTGCCACCCCTATAAACATGTCCGAAGGCCGATTTGGCCGCTAGCGGGCGGCGCCCGAAGGGGTATAACGAAGCGAGAGATACACAGCCTGGTAGCGGTCCAGTTAGCCTGCCCTCATCAAGGAAATCTACATACCCCAAACCATAATAGCCACCTGTGCGTTTCCGGGCACAGACGACGTGGCCAAAAACCTCGATCTACACCTGTCCTATATCAAGGGCTGCTAGAGCCGGTGCTTCCCTTGTCGTCTTTCCTGAGACGAGCTTGCAGGGTTTTCCGGTCCTGGACTTAGGAAAGATTGAGAACGCTATCACGAAAGCTCAGCGCACGGCCGAGTCAGTCCCCGATGCCCCTCGGTGGAACGCCTAATAACGGCTGCCATGAAGCACAACATCCATGTTGTCTTTGGCCTCACTGAGGCTGGCAAGCAGCCAGGTATTCTCTACAATACCCTAGTGCTTGCGGGGCCGCAGGGATACATCGGGGCATTTCGCAAGGTCCACCTCACCCTCGATGAGAATTTATCTGGCGGCCGCGCGACCATTGGCCAGTTTTAACACCGCCCTTGGCAAAATCGGCCTGCTGATCTGCTACGACAAATCGTGGCCGGAGGGATGCCGAGAACTCACCCTTTCGGGGGCCGAACTGCTGGTTATAGGTTCCGCGTGGGCCGCAAATGCTGGCCAGGGCGAGCGCGAAAACAACTCGGCTGTGAGCAGGTACAACCTATATGACCGTGTGCGGGCGTTGGAAAACAGCCGCTGGCTCATCTCCTCAAATTTCGTTGGTGAACATGGTGGATCGAACTTATTGGGTTCAGCCAGATTGTCGATCCGCTCGGCGGCATCGCTGTAAGCAGTGGACTTGACCACGTTGGACTGGTCACCGCGGAGATAGATATCAGTGCCGGACTTGCCGATGCTTCTGCGGCTTATATGGGGCCGCGCCTCATTAGGGACCGTCGCGCCGATACCTACAAGGTGCCCAATGGGTCCTTGCCAGTAGTAGTGGACGGCTGACAGATGGTTTAGCGTTAGACGCCCTGTTTGAGCGCTGTGCGGTTGTCGCACGCTTCACACATCGCAGCCACCATGAGCCGCAAGAGACGCCTGAGCCATGCGAGCAGGGCGCGGAGAGTGTGGCCGATGGGCGGAAAGCACGGCTTGTTTCGGTCGCCGTGGCGACCGCTTGAGCATGTATGAGATCGTGTAGTTGACGGCTTGGTCGCCGCAGTTCCGGCATGGGCCGGGATGATCAGCGCGCCACAGCTGGCAGGCTGATGAGCGGATCATCGCTCATTTGGCTGATGGTTTCCAGCGTCATGTATCTCGCCCGCTGCACGGCCCATTCATCGTTCTGCTCGAGCAGGATCGCGTCGACGAGGCGAATGATGGCGTCGTTGTTGGGGAAGATGCCGACGACCTCGGTGCGCTGCTTGATCTCGCCGTTGAGGCGCTCGATCGGGTTGGTCGAGTGCAGCTTGGCGCGGTGCTCCTTGGGGAAAGTCATGTAGGCCAGCACGTCGGGCTCTGCGTCGTCCATGATTGTCGCCAGCTTCGGCACCTTCGGCCGGATCTGGTCGGCGACGGCGCGCCATTGTACGGGCGCGGCCTCGGGCGTTTCCTGGGCGAAGGCGGTGGCGATGAAGGCGGAGACGACACGGCGCCCGCTCTTGCTGGCATGGGCCAGTACGTTCCTCATGAAGTGGACGCGGCACCTCTGCCATGTCGCGCACAGCACCTTGGTGACGGCCGCCTTGATGCCTTCATGGGCATCGGAGACGACGAGCTTGACGCCGCGCAGGCCGCGGCGGGTCAGCTTGCGCAAGAACTCCGTCCAGATCGGCTCGGCCTCCGAGGTGCCGATCTCCATGCCCAGTACCTCGCGCCGTCCGTCCGCGTTGACGCCGACAGCGATGATGACGGCGACCGAGACGATCCGCCCGCCGCGGCGGACCTTCAGGTAAGTGGCGTCGATCCACAGGTATGGCCAATCGCCCTCGATGGGTCTTCGAGGAAGGCCTTGACCTTGCCGTCGATCTCTTCGCACAGCCGGCTGACCTGGCTCTTCGAAATGCCGCTCATACCCATGGCCTTGACCAGGTCGTCGACCGAGCGGGTCGAGATGCCCTGGACGTAGGCCTCCCGGATGACGGCGGTGAGAGCCTTATCCCATACGCCGCGGCTCCAGGAAGCCAGGGAAGTAGCCCCCTTTCCTGAGCTTCGGGATGCGCAGCTCGACGGTGCCGGCCCGCGTCTCCCAGTCGCGCTCGCGGTAGCCGTTGCGATGGGCGAGGCGCAGAAGGTTCTTCTCGCCATAGGCAGCGCCGGTGGCGGCCCCAACCTCCAACTCCATCAGCCGCTCGGCGGCAAAGCCGATCATCTCGCGCAAGAGATCGGAATCCGGAGTCTTCTCCACGAGCGCGCGCAGGTTCATCATGTCGTCGGTCATCGATGGCTCCTTCGAATCAGGTTGGTGTCAGCAACCCGACCTTACCGGCGAACTGTCGATGACCACCGCAAAGCCGCTCGCTCGCTACGGCGCTATTGAGGGCGCGCTCGCGAGCGGCTTCGCTACCGCCGAACTACACCACCTGTGGGAACGCGACCCTGTATCAAGTGCGGACTTCTGTCAGGCCTTTTTACGTGCGGCGGTCCACGCGCCGCGGGCCGGTTTCGTGATGCGCGGATCAGGTCCAAATCTGCTTGACGATATCATGAGACTTCCGTTCAAACGCTGGTACAGCGCGACACGCTGGTTTCCCTCAGCCGGTTTGATCGAACATTTGCCCATACGCCTTTCCTACATCTCCGACGCACCTTCTTGGGGTTGTGAGCTATGGCGGAAACTGGGGTGATGACGGTTTGAGGAGAGCGGCGTATCGAGGCGGGTGATGAAGCCTGCCAGAACCTCTCAAGGAGAGCGATACGCCATGAATGAGACCACCAATGTTTTGCGTCTTCGTCAGCCCGACGAGTTTGATGATCCACTGATGGATGTGCTTCGCACCGGGGCGCGCAAATTGCTGGTGCAGGCGATCGAGATCGAGGCCGAGACGTTTCTTGCCGAGATGCGGGATCTCAAGCTTGCCGATGGCCGTGACCGGATTGTCCGGCACGGTCACGGCCCGGAGCGGAGCATCCAGACGGGCATCGGTCCGGTGCCAGTCAGCCGGGTGCAGATCCGGATCGCGGCGCGAATGGCGAGGTTGATCGGGTCCGGTTCGCCTCATCGATCCTGCCGAAATGGGCGCGTCGGACGCGAAGCCTGGATGCGCTGCTTCCCGTTCGCTACCTGCGCGGTGTTTCGACGGGCGATTTTCAGGAAGCGCTAAGCGCGCTTGTGGGCAAGGACGCGCCGAACCTTTCACCCTCGGTGATCACGCGGCTGACGTGGAACGCCGATTACGAGCGTTGGCAAAAGCGCGATCTTTCGGCGCGCCGCTATGTCTATGTGTGGGCGGACGGGGTCTACCTGCAGGCGCGGGTGGAAGACCAAGCCGAATGCATGCTGGTCCTGATCGGCGCCACGCCCGAGGGCAGGAAGAACTCGTCGGTTTCCAGACCGGCGTTCGCGAGCGCGCAGAGCTGGCGCGAGTTGCTGGTCGAGGTGAAGCGGCGTGGCCTGAAGATCGCGCCCAATATTGCCGTGGGCGATGGCGCGCTCGGCTTCTGGAAGGCGCTCGACGAGGTCTTTCCCGGCAGCAGGCACCAACGCTGCTGGGTGCCACAAGACAGCCAACGTCCTGAACAAGGTGCCGCTCTCGGTGCAGGCCAACATGAAGACGGATTTGCGCGAGATTTATGGCGCGCCGAGGACATCGAAAAACAATCTGACGACCTTCTTGCCATTGTCGTAGTAATCGTCATGGGGATTGTTCTTGCAAGCAATGCAGATGTCGGCTGCCTTTAAACTGCGGCGTGATATTGGCATGAAGGTCGAGACCTACTCCGATAACTGGATTTCCGCCGATGGCGCTGCGAATGTAGGAGAGGAAATCACCTTCCGCATCTTCGAACTCAGTCGTGGACATCGACCCATGCAGGTCCAGGACAATCGCATCGGGCGCGAGCTTCTTCAGTTCCTCGCCCCAGAACTGGCGTTGCTCAATGTAGAAACCATGATCGATGGCGCCGCTCGGGGCGACCATCGAATCTGAAACGGGAAGGATTTCAATATCAGCGCGTTCAATCAAGGTGTCGACAATCCCGCCGAGCGTCGTGCCATTTCCCTTGGCCCTTCGATCATAGCCTCGGCGCGAACGACCGTGAGATCTGCCGCCGCTGTCGCATGCGCATATCCATGCAATTCATGAAACAGGCGTCCGACTGCATCGCGGCTACCTTGCTGGGCAGCGTGCGACGACGTTTTATGCAGCGGTTTCAAGTTTGCGATTTGATCGGCTGGCGGGTGTTGACCCGCAAGAGGCTGCACCGGGGACAAGCGCTGAAGTCTTAAGGGGCCGCAGGCCGCTCCTGATCGCCAGGGGTCGAAAATGGTGTAATCGACCAATCGATTAAGTCGACGGCACGCTGAAGTATCGCCTCAGTCCGGTCATGGGCGGGTGAAGCAGCGATGACATATCCGATCATGTCTCGGCGATCGCCTTTTCTGACGATCAGTGTCTTGGGTTCAACATACAATTTGACCTCGGCTACACCGGGGACAGCAGCCGCCCGACTGTTGCCACCGATCCAATCGAGCGTGCCATCGCGATCAGCAACCAGGAATCGCGCGGCCGCTGTGTGCGAATGCCTTCTGCGCAAATTCCATTCCTCGCCGATGGCAAGCTTGATGTGCTCAGTGACCAGATCAACACCGTAAGCCAGATGAACCAGTTGGGAAGTGGGCGCGCCATGAAGCCGCGGATTGACTTCAATGACGACTGGGCCACGCTTCGTCCACCGGAATTCGATGCCCGTTGGCCCCCAGTCAAGGCCGAGAGCGCGCAAACAGCTCAGCGAAACATCGGCGATACGCTGATGCTCGTCATCGGTCATCGGGGCCGGAACGGTCCATTCCCGATCGACGAAATGCGGTAGGGGGCCGGAGTCACCGATGCCAATTCCAATGATCTGATCTCCCATTATGTCGGTCCAATAAAGGGGGCCCTGTGCGAATTCTTCCACCAGAATTCTCGGCGAAGATTGCCATACGTGCTTCCCGCCCAACAGATAGGTCGTATGTTCAGCCAACTCGTTGACGTTGCCGCACAATCGGACTCCCCTACTGCCGCTGCCCACGGCTGGCTTGATAATCACCGGCAGGCCGATCTCCTCGGCAGCGCTTTCCACCTCCGTCGCATCCGCTGCCAAGCGATAGGCAGGTATCGGAACGCCGTCTTCCTCGAGAAGCTGACGTTGCTTGAATTTGTCGCAGCATTGTTCGATGGATGTAGGGTTCGGTCCCGGTAGATCGAAGTGGCGGCAGAGCTTGCCAACTGTCGCATAGAACGAGTCCCCGACCGACGTAATGCCAGCAATGTCATAGGTTGCATGGAGCCGGGAGCATTCGCGGATCAGCGCATCGAGATCGGCTGTATCGATACGGATTGTCTCAATTCCGTCGACCCCAAGATAGTCGTACTGTTCTGGATCAGCCGACAGGACAATTGTATGAAGGCCAAGTTGCATAGCTGCTTGGACGTATAGCGGACCATTATATCTTGAACCTTCAAGCAGGATGAGCGCTCTTCTTGCCATTGGCCCTTGTCTCCGACGTTGCGTAGTGCGGCGGTCCGAGCGTACATTGGGCAAAATCTTTTCAGCCTTGCCTGATCTCAGGCCCTGTGGTGATCGTACCATTGTCAGCGAGTTTTCAGCTGCAAAGATCCTGTAAATTTACTTCAAGGATTTGTTGCAACAGTTTGGTCGGCGACCCTTGTCTCGCTTTTGCGATCCGCTGCAGGTGCCGTCGCTTATTCGTTTCGATTGAGATAATCTTTGAGCTTCGTTGCTAGAGCACGTTTTTAAATCGATGAATCGATTGTGATGTGACGAGGGCGTTGGCAGTGTGGTTCAACATCCACTTTCATGAGGTGGATGATGGGAAGAGCACTGAGCGAAGATCTTAGGTCCCGGGTCTTGAAGGCTTCGGACGCCGGCATCGGCGCGGCAGGCTGCGGCGCGGTTCGGGGTCGGCATATCGAGCGCGATCCGTTGGGTCGCTCGGGCAAAGATCGGCGAACTGGGGCCAAGGCGGCAAGGCACGACGCGCGTCCAGCCTCGATTCGCATGAAGCCTTCATCATCGGGCTGATCGATGGCCGCAAGAACATCACGCTGAACGAGATGGTGGAACGGCTGGCGGTCGAGCGATCAGCTCGAATCAGTCGCAGCGCCTAAGCGCCTGGCTTGGCCGGCATGGCTGGACATTCAAAAATGTATGGCCCGCCCCGTCTGCAAGAGGGTTTTTGAAGTCGGCTTGAGTGGTCTGCTCAGACGCATCCGGTCTCGCGGTTTTTGCCCGCGGTCAAGATGGATATCCGCACGCCCCGGTCCCCTCATAAAACGCACCGCATCGAGTGCCATTTTTTTGATCGGGCTTTCCAAACGCCGGTGAATTGTCAGGCGATCTTCACGATCCTTTCTGCAAAACTCATTGGACTACGTGCGCGATGATACGTAGCCGACCCGATTATGCCGTCGCTAACAGGTAGCCGCGTTCAAAGCGTATCTCCTTGCGTAAAGCGGCCCAGGCGACCTCCCTTCGGACATAAACGCTTCGCCGGCCGTGGCGACATTGTGCAACAGGTCGGGTGTGGCCTCGAGGTACCAGTAGGTCGCGTAGATGTTGACGTGACCCATGTAGTGCCGCCATGTGTGCCCCGCACTGGCCTCGGCCGGCAGGGCTGCCTTGCAGCGCGCGCACCGCAAACGGCGCTTGCAATATCGGTGATGCAAAGCGTTTGAATGAAGCTGCCGCTCGTGACCGGCCCGTTGTGCGCGACCAGGTCGGGCTCGACAAATCCGGGTGGATGGTCCTGCCAATCGGAGAAGGTTGGGATCGGAATGCTCCGTCTCAACGCGGTCGATGAGGCATTTCGGCGTCGTTTCCCTCTTCCTGCGGCCTCTCGTACGTCGCGGAGGGCACGGTCGATCGTCGCCGCACTCATGGCAAGCAGACATCTCCGGATGAAGCAAGTTCGAGATGGCAGCGCCGCTCCATCGCATCAAGTTTGCCGCAGATCCGGTCCGAAGCCTCGCAGAGCGCGATCAACGCTTGATGGACGCCATCGTCATACAGTCGGCGCTCAGGCCGCGGTCCCGAACGGACCATCGGAGGCCGGTTTCGCAGCAGCCGCATAGCGTGCTTCCGATGAAAGCCGCTCACCGCAACGAATTCATCGAGAATGCGCGCCTTTCGGCACGAGCACTCCGCCACCGCGTTCACCAACTCATCCCGCGTCCATGCTTACTCGCCCTGCTCCTGCCACTCCATTGCCGGCAGCAGATCAGATGAGGTAAACGGGGGTCAAATCGTCACTTCGCTTGACAAAAGGCAGACGGATGCCGCTTCGGCCGCCGAAAGCTCATCGCCGTACATCAAGGTGGTTAGCCAGCCCTTGCGACCACCAATAACTCCTTCCCATAAGTCGGCGGAGAATACCGATAATCGCTGTACTCTGCCTCAACCGAAAAGGCGCAGCGCGCCAGCAAGTGGCGCAGTTCCCACCGGTGCGTCCAGCGCAGCACCAGATCGCGCCTCTCCTCGCGCAAGATTTCGCCTTTATCGCCAATTTCTGAAAAGCGCCAGACATTGTGCTCTGTTTGAGCAAAGTGATCATAACGGGTATTCAGGAGTTCTCGGACAAACCGCCGCCCGCTGGGCTCGTCAATGGCAGTGCGCGACCGGGGAGGCACCAGCTTTTCCGACAGGAGATCAATGTGGAATTCGACAAGATCGAGCACGAGCCGGCCGCCGGGCCGAATGTGCCGGTGAATGGCCTCCAATGCTCTGATCTGCAGCTCACTTGTCAGAAGGTGCTGAAACGAGTGAAAGGGCACCAAAACGACCTCGAAAAGCTCACCAAGTTCCAAGTCTGTCATGTTTTGCTGCACAAACCGTAGTCGTTGTTGTGCCGCGATCGGAAGCCCGGCTGCCTTGTGCTTCGCAATTGATAGCAGGCCCTCCGATAGATCGACTCCAGTGACATTGAAGCCAAGCTCCGCGAGCGGCAATGCCACTCGCCCGGTCCCGCAGGCCAGTTCGAGCACGTTTCCGCCGGCTTCCCGCGCAACGCCTGCGTAAAAGTCGATGTCCCCGACGGGCGTCTGCGGCATCTTGGGGCTATAGAAGGCGTCGTAGGACTGAACAAAAATTGAATTTTCGCCATCATCGTAAAACCGTTTCAAAATACTCTCCATGATTTGGCTCTGCAGGATCAGTTGCGAACTGGCTTTTTGCCAGAAAACATTGTGTAAAATGTCGCTATCCGTTGCGGATATGCATCGAGCAAGTCCCTTCCTACTGGGTCTCGGCCACCCCAGTGTAAAGGCCTGGATACATGAGACGCTAGTGACGGTTCCTAGTGACGGTTCGCTTGCGATCGGTTGAACCCTTCCAGCAGTTGAGGCGAGAAGTGAACAACCCAGCAATGAATTCTGGAGAGATCGACCGGCAAACCTCGCTCGGGCTGAGCTTGGAAAAGAGAGGTATTTGCGGAAACGCTGTTGTAGTGAGCGCGATCATGGGACGATTCTCCTCGCGTCGTGATACGTGTGCGGACAATCACGCGCATACACCGTGCCAATCGAATTATTCAGTTTAAACAACATGGTGGTGCTATTGACATTGTTCGATGTCAGACACCAAACAATGCGGTTGAACGACCCTGAATCCCACTTTGCTCGCAGGTAGCGCGCCGACCGATAGATGGGATGGTTATCGCCCTCCCAAAACGGCTTCGCCATGTGCGGCCGAACCCTTCCGGTCCCGATCGGGTCATGTCGACCCGTCCGAATGTCAGCTGGCCGTCTTCCCAAACCACCACCACCCCGCAAAGGTGCGGTGGAAGTCCGTTTTAATCACACGCCTCATCGGCTCGCTCCTCAAACAGTCGGGAGCCGGCGGGCGACGCGACACCTACGGGTCCGCGCTCTCGGCGCAACCGGGCAAGTCGCAGGGGCGGCCAGCCATTAATACAAAGGCTCTGAGGGCTGACCCCTCTAGGGGTTCCCGCTCGATTGATCCATGATTCCTTGTCGCGAGGAGGATTCGCGCGATGGGATCAGCGGTGAAGATACGGACGGACTATTCGGCTGCAGCGCTTCGGCGACTGGCGAAGGTGGCGAAGGACGTCAACCAGAGCAGGCGCTTGTTGTCGCTGGCTGCGGTCATGGACGGGATGAGCCGGGAAGATGCTGCACGAATCGGCGGGATGGTCCGCCAGACGCTCCGGGACTGGGTGCATCGCTTCAACGAGGCAGGTCCTGACGGACTGAAGGATGCCTGGTATGGCGGACCCACGCCGCGCCTGTCGCCGGAGGCGATTGACGGCGTGGTGCGCTGGCGGCGCATCCATCTGCAGCGCGTCATCGAGGATCGTTTTCGGCGTCGCCTATCACGAGCGCTACGTGGGCAAGCTGCTGAAGGGACTCGGCTTCTCGCACATGAGCGCGCGGCCGCGCCCCGGCGCAGGATGCCTGGATCGTGGAAGAGTTCCAAAAAACTTCCCGCGCACGCTAAGCGCCCACCTCGCCGATCTGCCGAAGGGCAAGCCCGTCGAGGTGTGGCCGCGGCGCACCTGACGCTGTTTGCCGTGCAGGCGGGTGAAGTCATCCGCAAACATCAGCGCATAGATCAAGCACGCGCAGGCGCCGGTCAGGTTGACGGCGCCTGCGCGACCAAGTCCCAGCCAATGTGCGACCAGCGGTGCACTGGGCGGCAGGAGGTGATCGGGCGTCGAGGTGGCAAGCAACAGCAGCCCGATGTCGCTGCGGTCAATGCCGGGGTTCGCCAGCGCCATGTCACCGGCATGCGCGGCTTGACCGATGCGATGGTCTGTCGGTGCGCCACCTCGCTGCCGTCCGGACACTCCACTGTAACCTGTACAGTCTGATAGATCAGCCTGAAGGCGAGCCTCGCCAGATCAAGCCCGGTACAACTCCGGTCTGGCGCGCTGCCAGTACGGTCGTCGCGCTAGAGGTCTTCGGCACGATCGTATCGGTCGTCAGATCACGCGCCGGCCGAGATCTTCCAGAAGTGCTGCCCGCACCAGAGGCTCTGGCATGATTGCGGTAAGTGGTGGCAGGTTCATCACAGGACGCTTTCCAGCGTTGGGGAGGATGCAAGTGCCCGCGCTGTCGCCCAGGCTTCATCGAGCGTGTTGGGGTGGACGGCCCCCGACGGCATCGCAATGTGCCAGAATGAGGTCGTTGCAGATCTCAAGCAAGGGAGACCGTCCGTGGATAAACTTGTTCGCGTTGGCATGGATACGTCAAAGAGCGTTTTCCAGTTGCATGGCGTGAACGATGCAGAACAGCCTGTGCTGCGCAAGAAGCTGCGGCGCAATCAGGTGCTTGCCTTCTTTGCCGGACTTCCACCGCTTGCGGCTCGGCCCATTACTGGGCGCGTGAATTGCGCGCGTTGGGGCATGAAGTGGTGTTGCTGCCGCCGCAATACGTGAAGCCCTATGTCAAGCGCTCCAAGTCGGATGCGGCCGATGCGCAGGCAATCTGCGAAGCGATGAGCCGGCCGGAGATGCGTTTCGTTCCCGCCCAAGAGTGGCGAGCAGCAAGGATCCCAGATGCTGGCCAAGCTGCGCGCGCAGTTCATCGGCCGGCGCACACAGCTCGCCAATTCGATCCGTGGCTTTGCGGCCGAGTTTGGCCTTGTTGCGCCCAAGGGGCTTTCCCGGCTCGGCGACCTGCTGGCCGACATTCGTGCCGACGCGACGATTCCGGACACAGCCAGGGACATGTTCGAGACACTGGGACGCGACTATGCGCATATCGGCACTGAGGTTGCCTCTCTCTATGAGAAGCTGCTTGAATTTCCCAGGCGCAGCGAAGTGAGCCGGCGGCTGGCTGCCATACCGGCGATCGGTCCTGTCGGGGCAACGTTGCTGGCCATCAAGGTGCCGGATGCAAACGGCTTCAAGTCGGGTCGCGACTTTGCCGCCTGGCTCGGGCTGACGCCGAAGAACCATTCAACAGCGGGCAAGAACAGGCTTGGCGTGATTACCCGCGCTGGCGATGAGATGCTGCGAAGCGTACTGGTGGTGGGCGCCACTGCTCTCATCCAACATATGCGGCGCGGCAGTAAAAGGGTCTGGCCATGGCTAGCGGCCCTGATAGCGCGCAAAGCCCCCAAGCTTGCGGCGGTGGCGCTGGCCAACAAGCTGGCCCGTATCGCCTGGAAGCTAATGGTCAGCGGTGAGCAATACCGCCCCATCGATGCCACCCATCCGGCGCCTGTGCAGCCGTAGAGCATTCAGAATTCGGCGCCGAGCCCACACTCGACGCTGAAGGCCGGAACTTGCAAGCAGAGGAGAAGATGGTGTGACCGGTCGAACCGGGACCAGCGAGGCATTCCGAGGTGCTCACCGGCAGCCAATGTCGTGTACGTGTTTGGAACTCGCTATCCGCGTAGCCCATCTTGGCCAGCGCTCTCAAATCCGCGCGCAAAAGGCCGGACATATGAGCGCAAGCGATCCGATCAACTATCTCCCCAAATCCTTGCAAGCAGGGGGCCGTCCACATATGAGCACCCGTCGACCGACAAGTTGCCGAAGACTGATCGGCAAACTGGGTGCAGGCCGCCCGGGGCATTCACAGGCGTCCTAGTACCCGCGGGCCGCCAGCCGCCGGGGAAACGGACTTTTTGGTACCTAAGGGCATGGCTGACGGCAGAGGGCGCACAAGGCGCCCTTCATTTCAGCTCGATGTCAGCAATCCGCTTCGCCTTCCCCTCAGAAGCGGTAGGTGACACCTGCACCTATCAACCAGGGATCGAGAGCGGCCTTCCCCGTCAGCTTCGCGCCGTCCACCGTGACGTCGAATTCTGGTTTTAGGAAAAGCTTCTTCACGTCGAAGTTGACGCCCCAGTGCTGATCCATCATGTAGTCGAAGCCGACCTGCAGCGCGGTGCCGAACGTATTCTTAATCTTGAGAGCATCGGCGCTGCCGGCATCCTGGTTATAGAAGATCGTGTAGTTCACGCCGGCGCCGACATAGGGCTTGAACGCGCCGAAATCCGTAAAATGATACTGCAACGTGAGCGTGGGTGGCAGCAGCCAAACCTTGCCGATATTGCCCAGCCCGCCGATCGCTCCTTGGCCCTCGATGTTGGCATAGGTGGTGCCGAGTATGAGTTCGGCGGCGATGTTGTCTGTGAAGAAATACGAGATATCGAGTTCCGGAACCACCGTGTCTGAATAGGAAAGACCGGAGCCGGGCACCGTATTAACGTAGCCCGAATCCTCAGTGATGACCCCCAACGCGCGCAGGCGGATCTGCCAAGGGCTAGGCCATTCCGTGAACGCGGCTCCCGCCTGCGGGACGCTCGCGGCTTGCGCAAGGTCGGCCGCGACTGCCTGCTGTCCCGCCAGCATCAGGACGATGGCCGCTGTTACGCCACGTGCCACGCCCATTCGCTTTGTCTCCATGATGTTCTCTCCTTGTCGTCAGAAATGATACCTGCATTATGACTAATACTGATAGAGTTACTTAAGGTTGACGGAGCTCTAACTCTATATTGCGGGAATGTGTGCACACATAATTTTGTTGTGCTCACATCATCGAAGTTGTTCTTGTTCGAGGCCGACCAATTATCGAAGGCCATCGGCGTGCCACACGATCGCACTGCGAAGGAAATTGTTGCCGATGGCAATGAATGCGGCCGCTCGCGATGGTCCTTGCCGCAGCTATGTCCGCCCGCGCTGGGCTCATAGAAGTAGGCGGGATAGCCAAGAGCCTGCAGCTTTGCGGCCATCTTACGCGCGTGGCCCGGGTGGACGCGGTCGTCCCACTTCGTAGTGGCGAGCAGGATCGACGGATAGGCGGAAGGATGATCCCGGCGCCACAGTGCGCGCGGATTCCGGCATCTTGCCAGAAATTGTAGAGGTACTGGCCGCGGCGCGTGATCACGGGAACCTTGTCAGGACGGTCGAAGATCGTTGTCAGGGCGTCGTGGTCGTGATCGAACTGTGTTCCACCGAAGTGCCTCAGGGTCCTGGCCGACTGGCTGGGGGCCCAGGCAAGTGTCCGTTCAGCTTCTACATCTTCGAGCCAAAGATAGGGATCATCGTCCGGGGCATTCAGCGTTAGGCGGAAATCGAATACGGTCATGTCCGGATAACGTGAAGAATGATGCCGACTGGAAAACAGCCGCAACGTCCTGTCGGCTCGGAAAGGCCCAGTTTTCGCGGCTGCGACCGCATGTTCGGCGAGCTTGATCATGGCATGATTTCTCCTCAGTCCTTGCCGCAGCGCGTTGCGGATAGCCTTGCACGTGTCGTGCCAAACGAGAAAACCATTTCACAACAATGACATGGCTCTGATTGCGGCGTGTCTCATGTCCGACTTTGTCGAAGACCCGACAACGAGTGCAGCCGTGACCGCCTCATAGAACCTCCTGTGCGAGCTCGGTGGGCACTGCGGAATAAGCAGTGAAGCTCACCGCGAAACTGGCCGAGCTTCGGATCGACACCGGCGACGCGGCGATCGACGATCACTACGTCGCCGGTGTCGGGCGCGGCACAGCCTGACGAGCTCCGCGGCGGCGATTATCAAACACTGCGTTTACGATGGCTCCATCCTGGCCCACCGGTGGGCGCGCAAAAGACCGCTTTGCGGCCTCATCCCTCCGCCTGGATTGAGGCGCAGCGACCGAATGGCGCACGTGCTTTTGGAACCGGCAGAGTGGTCATGACGCTATTGTCTTCAGGCTATCTTTCCAGAGATTCGACAATCCAGTTGGTGAAGGCCCATATCGCGCGATCATTCATGCGCTTAGGTCTGGGCATGCGCCCATCCGCAACCATCTCATCAAGAGCATCCAACACCAACACAGAGAATTGCTTCCCCATGAGAGAGGCCTCGCGGCGGACATAAGATTGCGTCACTCTTCATGATCACGGCCTCCGAGGATGTCGGGATCGAGCCAGTGCAACGGCACGATAGGGTGAAGGATCTGGCAGCTCTGCAACTGCCGACCTCGATGGACAAGGCATATCGCGATCTGTCCGGCAGAGACAAAGGCTCTGCACTGTCCGTTCATGAAGACTTCGTGTTGGTCTACATAAGAGAAGTATTCTGGTGCAGAAGGTGCCCGATTAGCTATTCGGAAAAAGGCGACATCGACGTGCAAATCGGGCGCCCCCGTGAGGCGTCCCCCTCAATGTCGGATTTACGACAGGATCGTAAATCCGCCAACCCATTGTTTCTAAAATTTTCCTTCTCTGGCACGGCCCATGCATGGGACTCTGCGAACGCATCAGCGAGACTTCTCCATGGTCATGCGCACCGAAAATGCCGTCGCCGCAGTGAAAACCGCGCTCTCGCCTGCTTCAAGCCGGCGAAGCCGGCGCGTCGTGGTTGATGCGGGCGATTACGCCGGCTTCAAACACCTTAATGGGCCTGGAAAGCGTGTCGCGTGACGGCGACGCGGGCATCCAGAGGGGCGGAAAGGACATACGTCCTTGCCCCAGGTCGCCGGCATGAGCCGTCGATTGTGACCGCGCTGGAATGCTCGGGTCTACATTCGCCGTCCCGAACGCGCTGGACAAATTCTGGCAAATCCGGTCGGCACCGGGGCTCGATAACGGCCGCGAGGGGGAGCCCAATCGCTGTGGCCGATATTCGCCGCGATCAACCCGCCGAGTGGGAAAAAACCTATAGGAGCAAAGCAAGTGGAGCTATCTTGCATTGGAGTCGGTGCTGGGCCGTCTAATTTGAGTCTTGCGTGTCAGATACACGAGCAAATTGGGCTAGGGGCGCTGTTCCTGGATCGCCAAGTCGACTTCCGTTGGCATCCAGGCATCGCTTTCGATTCCTCAGAGCTCCAGGTGAGCCACTTCAAGGATCTGGTCACGCTGGTGAATCCGCGATCAGCCTACACTTTCGTAAACTACCTGTACGAGAACGGGCGTCTGTACCACTTCCTGAACGCACAGTTCGAGGCTGTATTCAGAGCTGAGTTTGAGCAGTACCTGAACTGGGCCTTCGACAGGAACCCACTTGTCCGCGGCGGCGAGACCGTGCACGAAATCCGCTTTGACGGCGAGTTCCGGGTGCGGACGGATAAGGCCGTTCTCGGCGCCAGAAACGTCGTGGTTGGCATTGGCAAGCAGGCGCAAATTCCGCCTCAGTTTCAGGGCTGGATTGGACGCAACCTGTTCCACTCATCTGTTTTACTGCACATCCACCCTGAGGTGCCGAGAAAGCATGTCTGCGTGGTTGGCGGAGGCCAGTCGGGAGCCGAGGTGATGTTGCACCTTGTCGGCCTGCCGAAAGAACGGCGGCCTGCCTCGATCACTTGGGTCTCGCAGCGCGAAAACTATCTGCCTCTGGACAACAGCCCGTTCACAAACGAGTTGTTCATGCCCTGCTTTTCGGATCGTTTCGCAGCGATGAGCGAGTCGGAGCGTAAGCTGCTCCTGCGGCGTTTCGTGCTTGCCTCGGACGGCATTTCGGAAAGCACGTTGCGCGCGATCTATCAGGCGCTGTACCGCCACGCATTTTTCGAGCCAAACCGATCCGACATCACACTGCGGCCGGGCTGCACCGTCTCGCACTGCACCAACGCCGGCGCGGGTCACAGGCTGACCCTGCAGCACGGCATGGTCGAGGTCGAAGAAGTCACGGCTGACATCGTCATCCTGGCCACCGGTTACGAGAACGCGGTGCCAGACTTCTTGGAACCCATCGCGCACCGGCTGGAGCAGATCGACAATGAATTTGCGATTCGCGAGGATTTTTCGGTGAGCTGGGACGGACCGCATGACAGACGCATCTTCGTACAAAACGCGAGCCTCGGGCAGCGCGGCTTGGCCGATCCGAACCTAAGCCTGCTGGCCTGGCGCGCGCGCCGCATCCTCGATAGCCTTCTTGGGCGCGCGCCATGCGCGAACCCCGAGCATCCTGGCTTCATCAGCCATACCTCGATCGAGAGCTGGCCCGCCCCCGCAGCCGAAGAAATGGGCAGCGGGATATGACTCGTAGACTTTTGATTATCGGCGGTGGCATCCTAGGAATGATGTCCGCCTCCGCTGCGACGAAGGCCGGAGGCTTCTCCGAAGTCATCGTGACCGAACAAGTCCTTGGACCAAGCGGCGCATCGCATTATTCTGGGGGCGTGCATTTCCCGCACGGTTGTCAAGACCGTACCAGGTCGCTCACTCGAAAGAGCGCTGTGGTCTTGGCGGCCATGGCTGGGTCGGCGGTCAGCGGATGGTGCCGGCCTTCAGGGATGCGTGTCGTGGCTGGACCGGGTGAAGCGATTGATCCGGCCCAGTTTACGGAACCCCTGGACCCGGCTGAGCCTGACATAGGCAGTCTCGCGCCGAGCTTCTGGGGACAATATCCGCCGAGCGGAACGCACTTAGCATCGCCGTCCCGCATGACGTGAGTCCGTCTCCGTGGACCCGCAACTTGACCAGCGCCCGACTGCCCTAATTGGGATGTCCGACCAACCAGTCTTTCCAACAGGAGGCTTTTCGCATGTTGACTGATGCACAAAGAGAAAAGTGGCAGAAAGACGGATACGTCAGGCTCGAAAGGTTCTTCGCTCCAGCGGCTCAGGAAGATATCTCTACTTTTGTCGAAGATATGTCACGCTGGGATGTCAGCGATGATAAATGGCTCATGTGGTTCGAGAAGACGACGGACAATCGAAAGATCATCTCCAAGATCGAGAATTTTCTCGACTTCCATGATCCATTGCGTCGTTTGCTCTTAGAAGATCAGCGCATAAAGTCAGCGGTCGAGGATTTGCTTGGCGAAGAGTCGCACAGGCTCAAGGAGTTGCTGATTTTCCACTACCCCGACAGCGGCGGCTATCTCCCGCATCAGGACATTTATCACATTCCACACAAACTCCCCGACCGGATGGTCCATGCGGTGGTTGCCATAGGCATCGACGACTCCGACCCGGAAAACGGCGGGCTTTTCTTCAGCCCCGGCAACCACAAAAAGGGGGTCTTTCCCATGGATGCCGGTGGGGTGATCTATCCTCAAGTCGCCGAAACGTTCTCCTGGGAACCCGTAGTATGGAAGGCTGGCGACATCTTCATCTTCGACGATTACGCACCGCACTACTCACGACCGAACAAAAGCAATCGTTCTCGGCGGACACTCTACTTGGCGTTCCAGCGTGCCTCAACCGGTGGGCCGACCCGCGCTGAATATAACGTGCTTAAGCGCGCCCTTAACCCGCCCGAGGGTAAAGTGGCCGATCTCGACAATCTCAAGCCCCCAAATGGCATCTTCTATCGCGATTGAGCTCACGCAGCCAGGCGGAGGCATGCACACGAAACTGATCGACCGCTCAAAAAATGCGCGGAGCGTATGGCTGTCTGATTTGCGGGGTCGCGGAGCATCGGACGCTTTGGCACGTGGATTGTGGAGATGGTCGCAGGCGGTCTTCTGTGTGCCTACAGCCCGATTAGCGCCCCCTTGGTCGCCCGTCTGCCGGCCCAGAGCTGCACTATCCTGGCCGGGCCGCCAACGGGTCGGGCTGCCGTTTCTCTCCATGAAGTGCACTTGAGGCTGTTCGTTGGCAGCCGAAGGTCCGTCCCACTCTTCAACAGCTTAGGTTCGTTGTCATGCGCAAATACACCTTTTCTCGAACGGAGCTGTCGCGAGCGTTCGGTATCGACACGGCCACGCTTGGAACGGGCAGCGCTCGCACGGGGTTTTCGTTCGGAAAGGTTGGACCCGGGGTCACATCCGAGCCCCATCGGCACGACGAAATCGAGGCCTTCGTGGTCCTGTCTGGTGCGGGCAAGGTCACCACCGACCTTGGGGAAATCTCGGTCGAGGCTGGCGACGTCGTCCTGTTCCATCCTTTTGAAGCGCATGTGCTGCGCAATGACGGGAACAAAGACCTGGATTTCGTCGATGTCTACTGGCGAGACGGCGAGGCCGCCCTTGATGCCGCTGCAAAGACCACGGCTCCACGCGGGCCGACCTTCGTCTTCTCCGCGCCGCCAACGCCAAATGGCGATCTGCATCTGGGGCATCTTTCTGGCCCCTATTTCGGCGCCGACGTCTATACCCGTTTCCTGCGCATGAAAGGAGTCGAGGCGTATCACCTGACCGGAAGCGACGATTACCAGAGCTACGTCGCGACACGCGCCGCTACCGATCAATGGACGCCTGCAAACGTGGCGCGCTACTACTCCGATGAGATTCGCGCCACGCTTTCACTTCTCGATTGTGACGTCCACAGCTTTCAAGCCACAATGGGCGATGACGGTTACCGCGAATTTCAAGCTGCGTGTTTCCGAACTCTTCTGAGCAGCACGGCGGTAGATCTGCGCCAGAGCCCTGCGCTTTTCGATGCTGTGACAGGCCAATATCTTTATGAGCCGGATGTTAGAGGCCTCTGTCCCGATTGCGGCGGCTCCGCCGCCGGCAACATCTGCGAGGAATGCGGCGCCCCAAACCTTTGCCACGACCTGGGTGCAGCGCGGTCACGACAGTCTGCCGAAGCGCCGCTGGTCGGCTCGCTCCGCCGTCCGGAACTTGCCCTGGACCGCTGCTACGACAATATCGACCGGCATCTAAGGGCATCAGGCGTTCCGCTACGCATCTTGGATCTCTTCGCGCGCCTACGCCAACGCGGCGAATTTTCAGTCCCCATTACCCACCCCTCGGACTGGGGCCTGCCGGCCGAAGGGTTCCCGGGGCAAGTGATCTGGGTCTGGCCGGAGATGGCCTTCGGTTTTCTTTACAACATCCAGGCGCTCGGCCGCTCGCTGGGTCGCGACTGGAAGGCGGAGGTGCCCGGCAGCGATTGGCAGATTGTCCATTTCTTCGGCTTCGACAATTCGTTCTTCCACGCGCTACTCTACCCCGCTCTTTACGCCGAGGTCTTCTCCCACTGGACGCCGCGCATCCACTATCACGTCAACGAGTTCTACCTGCTCGACGGCAAGAAGTTTTCAACCAGCTGCCGCCACGCGGTCTGGGGCAAGGACGTTCTGAGCCCAAAGACAGTCGACGTCGTGCGCCTCCATTTGGGCCTGACACGCCCGGAAGGGGAGCGGACGGATTTCACGCTGGACGGGCTGCGCCGCACCGAGAAGGAGGTCTTCCAAGGGATTTGGCTGAACTGGCTTGATGCGTTGGACCAGGAAATCAAGCAGGATTTTGCCGGCCGTGTACCCGATGCAGGCGACTGGAGCCCAGTCGACCGCGCCTTCTTTGCTCGAATAGAGATCTATCGCGCGGCGATGGAGCGGGCATATTCGGACGAAGGCTTCTCGGTGCGGCGCGCGGCCACTCGGGTCTGCGAATTCGTGCGGGATTGCGTGATGTACCGTCGGGCGCGAAACTATGCGGCGGCGCGACGTTTCTATCCCGCCCGCAATCGGACTTCGCTAGCTCTTCAGACAGCGGCCGCTGCGATCCTGGCACCGACACTCGCTCCGCTGATGCCCCGATTCGCCAGAACGCTGGCGCGAGGCATCGATGGCGTCTCAATCGAAACATGGCCCCGGTCCGTCCAGCGCCTTGCGCCCGGGACGCGCTTTGATCTCGGACCCGTGTTGGTGTTCTACGCCAAATCCGGCAATCCTCATCTTAATGAGGAGGAAGCACTATGAGCCCAAAGATGCATCAGTGAGCTACCCAATCTTGACTAAATGCGAGGCAATCAAAGCCGATATGCCAAATATCTTGACTCGCTGCCGCTGGCGACCGAAGCCGCTATCAAACGATAGAGACCAGATTAGCGGACCTGAACCAACGCGTCGTCGACAACCTGACCTGCGCCTTGGAGGACCGGCCGGCCGATCGCTTCCCAGCCCTTGCTGTTCGTGCCGCAAATGCTGTGTGGGCTCGACTGCGCTGACCATCCTCTTCGGCATCGGCATTTCCGTCCTCCAGCCGGCAAAGGCTGTCATGCGGTTCGACCCGCTTGGTCAAACTGGCGCCCTGGATCGTGCGCCGATCAACAATGCGAATGCCTGCCTGATGGTATCTTCGGTTCTGTCCGAGCCTGTACCGGCGGGGCCGTCGGCCGAAGAACAACTGAGCTACTGACAATCGGAATATGGCAGGTCAAATTCTGCCCACGAATACCAGCGTTCACGAAGCTATGGTGCACAAGCTACCAACCATACCCGCGCAACGACAGCCCGTCGCCTGTAGATAGTCGGCGAGGGCCACTAAATCGCAAGCGTATCCTCCGTACATTGCGCGCCGTCTTCGCCGACATGCAGACGCTTGTCTCGTCGAGAGGCGCTCCTCAGGATTGCGTGTTGCTCGGGTACGGAGCCGCCCCTCAGTTCCCGATCGATCCTACAATTCACATATTTGGAGATCGCTCGCTAGGTTACCCCGTCTGTGAACCCTTCAAGCCGATGTTCAGATGCCGCCCATGCAGAGATATTTCATTTCGAGGTAGTCCTCGAGGCCATGGCGGGATCCCTCCCGCCCGATCCCGGACTGTTTTATCCCACCGAACGGCGCCGCTTCCGAAGACATCCGGCCGGTATTTACCCCGACCATTCCATATTCCAAGGCCTCGGCGACACGCCAGACACGCTTCAGGTTAGAGGCATAAAAATAGGCCGCGAGGCCGTAGATCGTTTCATTGGCATCACGCACGACCTGATCCGCATCTTTGAAGCGAATAATCGGTGCGAGCGGCCCGAATGTCTCTTCGCGCGCGACGGTCATCTCGCTGGTGACACCGGTCAGGACCGTTGGTTGGAAAAACGTGCCATTCGTGCCGATGCGTTTGCCCCCGCATCGAATTGCGCCGCCTTTAGCTACGGCATCGGCAATATGGGATTCAATCTTGGCCAAAGCCTTCTTGTCGATGAGGGGTCCTATGTCCACTCCGAGCGCGAAACCGTCACCAACTTGAAGTTGGCGAGCCCGTTCAACGAATTTCTCGACGAACTCGTCGTGAACGCGCGACTGGACGTAAAGGCGGTTCGCTGAAACGCAGGTCTGGCCGGCATTGCGGTACTTCGCCTGGATCGCACCGTCAACCGCGGCATCGATATCGGCATCATCGAAGACGATGAAGGGTGCATTGCCGCCAAGCTCTAGGCTGACTTTTTTGATCTGGTCCGAGCACTGGCGCATAAGTAAGCGCCCGATCTCAGTAGACCCGGTGAAGCTGATCTTGCGGACCTTGGGATTTGTGCAAAGTTCGCGGCCGACCGCGTCACCTTCGGACGCATAGATCAGGTTGACGACGCCTTCGGGGAAGCCTGCCTGATGGGCGAGGGCGAACATTGCTCCAGCCACGAGCGGCGTCTGTTCAGCGGGCTTGAGGACAATCGTGCAGCCCGCCGCCAAGGCTGGCGAGATTTTGCGCGCCACCATCGAGGCCGGGAAATTCCATGGGGTTATCGTGCCGACCACCCCGATGGGCTGCTTGATCACCAGCATTCGGCGGTCCGTCGATGGTGCGGAGATCGTCTCGCCATAGACGCGATTTGCCTCCTCGGCGTACCATTGCAGATACGCCGCAGCATGCGATATCTCCGATTTGGCCTCGGCAAGCGGCTTGCCCATCTCCGCGGTGAGAATTGCAGCGAGATCGTCGGTGTGGTCGATGATCAACTCATGCCATCGCCATAGAACATCGCTGCGCTCACGGGCGGTAAACCCTGCCCATCCAGGCTGCGCGACATAGGCCATCTCGATTCCAGCGCATGTCTCTTCGACTCCCATGTCAGGTAGTTCTGCCAGCACTTCGCCGGTCGACGGGTTGAGGACCTCGAATGTCCGCTCGCTCATCCGCGTGCCAAGTGCCGGCAGGCGATCGATGGGTCCAAACAGGTCAGGGGATCTCAGGTGACGGATCATCGGCGGGCACAGGGGCAATCGGTTTCCTCCTCAACGCCAGGCGTATATAGCAGGTTCGGGGTGTAGTCCGGACGTCCAAGCTCCTCATAGGACCTCGGCCAGACAGCTAGCAGACCACAGTTGCCAACTGGAAAGGGAGAATACCTGAATTCGCTAGAAGATGAGTCGCCGTTCTACTAGCCGGGCTCGACCGGCGGTTGCGCGCGGGCAGGTCCGGCCCGCGCGCGCACAACCCTGCCAAAGGTCTTCGCGGCCAGCGCCTGGTTCTACGTGCCGGCCACCGCGTCGTTCGGTCGGCAATATTTGTTGTAGATCGTGAATGCGTCGGTGCCGTTCAGCTTCTCCATCTCCTGTATCCAGCCGTTGACCGGAATGCGGTAGGGCTGGTTCGGCCGCAATGTCGCGTTGACCTCCTCGTCCAGCAGACCTGCGGGTTCGTCTCTCTGCGCCAACGGCGCTCCTCCAGGATCACTTTTCGCTCGGTCTTGATATCATCCTCGTTGAGGATGAGGTTGAACATGCGATCGGCCTCGAAGCCCATCATCTCGCCCAAACGAGTCATAGGCGGTGAGGGCGTTATTGTAGCCGCCACTCACTTAGACGGCTCGGTGAACTCGCTGTCGGCGCGGTTGGGCGTCGCCCTAAAGATCAGACGCTCGAGGAAATGGGCAAGTCCGGATTTGCCGGGTGGCTCGTCGGCGCTGCCGACCTTGTACCAGACCATATGAGTGATGAATGGCGCGCGATGATCGGGGATGTCGACCCTTCCATGCCATTGCCGAGCAGGAAATCCGTAATCATGCCGCCGTCAGTGGCGGCCAGAGCGGGAGCGGTCGTCGCCAGGGCTAGGGCGGTGGCAGTGAATGCCTTGCGCAGCCAGGGGGCGATCGATGGCTCCGGTTCGAAAGGAAAGTTTCGAGGCAGTGATTTGTTCCTCATTTTCCTGAACGGGCTGCGTCTTCGATCCCCGTGGGAGGATCGGCGGGCAGGCCGAGCCAGATGAATCATGCGGCCAAGGCTCACTCGAGCCTCATCTTGGGAAGAGCCCAGGAGACCGGCGGCGGTGTTCTTGGGGGGATGGTCATTGGATGGATTTTCCTTGATCCGCGACGCCTTGCGGACGACCACGCATGCACCGTGCCAGATCAGAAAACATTCGAGGCATGTGGACAAGTCAGTCTGACATGTTGTGCATCCGACATTGTGGGCCATCGAACAGGGCTGAAGGCGACGCGAGCACGGCTGAGAATATCCTTCATTGGAAGACGCTTGGGCGCGCTGCTGGGGAATGGGGACAGGATGCGCTTCGAAGGCCGCTGCACCGACGGTCAGAATTGAAATGTTGTCGCTCCAGCGGACCGATGTCCTCGACAGTCAGACCGGGCGGTGCTGAAGGGTAGAGGCGTGAGCAGCGTAGCCAAGTGGGCGCGGACCCAGCTCGCGCGCGAAGACGGACCTGAAAAAAAACGGCGGGTGGCGACATTCGCGAGGCGCTGGAGGTCGTAGGACTGGGCGGGAAAAACGATGCCGTTGCTCTCTTCTGGCGTGATGGCCTGCCGGGAGGCCGTTGAACTTGGTGAGTTGCTGCGGGAAGGGGAGTGTTTTCGCGGGGACCTTGGTCAACGTAAGAAACAAACTTCGAGCTCGCCTTGGATGGGGGCATGCAGCACATTTGCCGCTGCAGGACAGCAGCACGGAAGCTGTCCGCGCTTGCCGTCGTCCCTGGGCACCAAACAGCAGAATTTAGCGGTCGCGATTGATTTCATGTGCGTAAAATACCGCCTGGTGCGCTCGGCTGCAAATGCATGCCTGGCGGAGTGGTCGCTTAGGTCAAGAGCATCGCGTGAGTAACAGCCTGACCTTGCTCAATCTGATGCGCGCTAACCGCCTCGCCGGATTGTGGAACTGCTCGCGGGTGGCTTCTACCACAAACAGCAAGGTCATGAAATCAAGCAGGAAGTCGTCAATCGCTTGGGCGATTGTTTCTGACTTGCCCTTGAACTGGTCCAGCAAAACGCGCGCGCTATCGATCGCTTCCACGCTGGTCGCATCGATCAACCCCTCGACCCTCTTGAAACAATCCAACTCGAAACTCCTTAAGGCGCTCCCAAGGTGTTATGCACGAAGGCAGCTCCGTGAACTACCCGGCCTTTTGACCTGGCGGCACGAGCAGCGGTCGGCCTTACGTCCCGCGCCTCCAAACACGAGCCATCGACGTGGCGCTGAGGAGCGTTGGAAGAAATTGGGCGCTTCCGGCCACGCTCGAGCGGTAGTGTGGACAGTGCTTGCTGGCGGCTACGCCCACAATGGAGTGCGCCAGCTGATCGGGGCTTAACAATTTTTCGCTTTTTACTGCGCCCAACTCTCGGCTATGACTCGGACAGGCCTAATGGCCTGCCCACGTTGCATTGTAAAAGAAGGAACAAGTATATGCCGACTGGAACGGTAAAGTGGTTCAACAGCACCAAGGGGTTTGGATTTATCCAGCCCGACAATGGCGGTCCGGATGTTTTCGTCCACATTTCCGCTGTCGAACGCGCGGGCCTCTCGACCCTCGCTGACGGCCAGAAGATCAACTATGAGATCGAGCAGGATCGCCGCACTGGCAAGTCCTCCGCTGGCAGCCTCAGCAAAGCTGGTTGAAATTTTCTCCTGCGAAGTCGCAAGAGTGGGCGTGTAGGCCCGGAAGTGCTCACTGCCGCTCGATAGGGACGAGCAAAAAGTGAGGGCAGCAGATTGCTGTATGGGTCGCGAATTCCTCATGAAACAAGTTCTTGGAAAGGAAGGCGGGGTTGGCCCCGCCTTTTTTATGCGACGCCCAGACCAAGCCGACGGCTGCAACGCTGCAGAAGGAATTTCAATTGCCGCAATCAAGCCGCGACCTTCTTGCGAGTTCGCTTCGTCGGCACCGGCGCTTCCGGCTCTTTCGGCGCTTTCGGTTTGCGGCCGAGCCCCATCGTTTTCGCCAGTGACGAACGCTTCGCGGCGTAGTTCGGCGCCACCATGGGATAATCCACCGGCAGACCCCATTTGGCCCGATATTCACCCGGCGTCAGCCCATAGTGGGTCGACAGATGGCGCTTTAAAGATTTGAATTTCTTCCCGTCTTCAAGGGAGATGATGTAGTCCGGTGTCACCGACTTCCTGATCGGGACTGCAGGCGTAAGGGCAACCGGCTCTTGTGCAGAGATACCTCCGGCCGTCGCTCTCAGAGCCGCATGCACTTGGCCGATGAGGGCAGGGAGATCCCCCACCGGGATCGGATTGTTGGACACGTAGGCCGACACGACATCGGCGGCAAGCTCAATGAGGGTGTCGACGTTTTTTCCGGCTTCTTCTGTCATGAAACTCTCCAGGCGGTGAAACATAGTCAGCGAAGCGTCGCTTCATAGGGCCGGTTGCCGCTGAAAGCAACAATGTCTCTGACTGCGTTATTGCCAATGCTCGTCCAGAAGCGACATCGATGCGCCATATTTCGCGGCGTGACCGCTGAGCCACTCGTTGTTGGCGACCCTGCCGAGGTGCGTGGCGCGTGCCGCTCTAACTTAGCGCCGAAGTCGCTAGTAGCCTCGAGGCTAAGCGCGCTGTTTTTGTCTCGCTTTGCTTCTTTGGACTGTGAAATCGAGCGATAGTGGTCGCTTGATGGTGGGCGTCAGGGACGATGGAACAAACGTTCATTGGCAATGGCCAAAGTGATGTAAGTTCATCGCCGGTGAGCCGCTCTTGCAAAGGGGCTGGGAACCGCCGCTGATAAACCTAGGACATCAATGTATTTCGAGGCGTTTCTTAGCCGGTCCTGGAGAGGCGGCAATGGCTGCGGATGACACCTGTTCCACGATATCAAACAGCGCGGCGACCGGCAGCTTCTCGAATCTGGAGCGGCTTCTCGCAAGTTGGCGCCGCGCCGAGAGGCCGGGCAAGGACAGTGAGCCGCCTGCATCAATCATACGCATCAACCAGCCAGCGACGCGTCCTCATACAGAATGCCGCGACCGGCCGTGTGATCTCGCCGGTAGTCGCCGAGGCCCTCTGCATGAAGCCTCCGGATGTGCTGACGATCAACCAGGCCAGAAAGGTCGACGTCCTGAAGCAGGGATGACATGAGTTTGCCACTATGCGCAGGCTTGCCTTGCCCTTCCGCGGCATTTTGCGGGGCCTGTGAGTTGGGCAAGCTCGGCACTTCGATCGACTTGGCGTCACCCGGCTCATCGCCATCACGCGTTTCGGTCTGGTCCTACGCCGTGACGTTGACTCCGTTCGCGATGCCATTGAACTGCCGTGGAGAACGGCCGAGGCGGAAGGGCTGATCAACCGCCTGAAGACGATCAAACGTACCATTAGGCAGCGCCGGCTGCGAACTCCTTAGGCACGCATGCTGCCACTCAGCCGGCCTAATCACCACACGAAGCGAGGAAGAACCTGGTCAAGTGCAAAGCGACAATTGCCTCGACAGCAGGTTCCGGAAGGTTTATGCTGCCCGATGTTACCGCAATCCTGAATGGCGATTGAAGTACCTTCACGAGTGAAGGGAGTGGAACTGCTTTGTCGGCCAAATTGTTGACGGAACGCCCGGCGCCCATTGTTGCTACATGTCTAGATTCTTGGGGCGTTTTGGATGATGCAATCCACCACCTCACTCCAAAGGGCAGTGGAATCTGGAACAATGTCGCTTTTGTACGCACGACATCCTTCGTGCCCGATTGGCATATTGTCTTTAACTCTGCTTCTCTTTTTGGGCTCCCTGTTGATATCGAGGCGAGCCCCAACAGGACAATTTTTGCAATCGGCGAACCGCCGACGAAAGCTCATCGTGCATTTCATGAAGGGCAGGGGAAAAATACTATCGTCCTGACGTCTGACGCAGAGCTGGTTGCTCGGCAGAATGCAGCTCGCCGATTCGTTTTGTCTCCACCGATCACTCGGTCTTGGTCTGTAAACAAGACATATGACCAACTTCTGGTCAGCGAAGTCATGGATAAGCCACTTCGGCTCTCATGGATTACCAGTAACATCGCCCTGCTTAAAGGACATCGCTATCGGCTGGCGTTTCTGGAACGGCTAAGAAAGGAGCTCGATTTTGACCTGTTCGGCCGAGGTTTTCGGCTGATTGGAGATAAATGGAACGCACTCGCACCTTATCGCTACAGTATAGCGTTCGAGAATACTCGTGCTGATTACTATTTTACAGAGAAGCTTATGGACTGCTTCGTCGCTGAAACAATGCCGATCTATTACGGCAGCCCGGCAATCACGAGGTTCTTCCCTTCGGACTCTATGGTTCTGATTGACCCAGAGGACAAGAACGTAATCCAAAAAATTCAAGAAATTATCAACTCAGACCTCTGGAAGGAACGTCGCGGCGCAATAAGAGAGGCGAAGCGGCTAGTCCTCGAGAAATACAATACGTTTGCCTATCTCGCGGGCTTCATCGAAAGCGTTCAGGATAAACCCTTACCGCCAGAAATTATACACATCGAATCGCCTGAAGTTGATTTTTCGATAGACGAATGAAGTACTCCAGCGCTCGCTCCGCGTGCCCGGCGGTTGGTGGTCTCACGAGATCGGTGCGGAACGCCCGGCGGAGAATGCCTGCTGCGCAAACGGGCCGGCACGGGCGCACAAGGTCATGCGCCCCGGCTGCCGCTAATCAGACGAACTGGGGAAGGCCAGGAACGGAATTGAGGACCTCGTCCACGAGTTCGTCGCCGGCATGTTCCTTGGCGCAGGCGATCGTCTCGTTGGCGAGGGCGGCGATCTTTGCCATGCTGAGACCCTCACTCATCAATTGCTGCCCGAGCCCCATAAGGCCGCCACCCTCTGGGTCGTCCCCATGATACTTCGCTACTAATTCCGAAGCTCCCGGAATGGCCTCGATCATGCGCGCGCCGGGACCGTCGGCCGCGTGGCTCCGCAGGAAACCCAGCATTAACCCAACGGCCTTCTCTGCGACAGCCGGGCCGATGCCGGCACCAGTGGCGATGCGCGGTAAGATTTCTTCCATGCAGGGTCTCTCTCTCTTTGATTACGTTTACAAGGGGCCGGTCCGGCGCCCCGCGCCTTTGGCCGAACCACAATTGAACTCCACAAAATAGGCCAGCGGAGGTGCTATTGCGCCTAAAACCGCCTCTGTCAACGCAAGCTGCGTCGGACGTGCGTGTTTCCCAAACCGAAGATCATTCCAATTCACTTCATTACGCACTGGCAACCGCACAGTTTGCCGTGGCTCGCTTATGAGCCAATGCCCCGCGCCCGTCAAATGATGACGACAACATGGTCATCGCCTAGGATCTGTGGATCAAGGTGTGAGGCAGTTGCAGCGGGTGGACCTGCTCAAGCGCCGCGCCATCCTCGCGTGATGGGATGTTCGTAGAAGCGGAGCTATATGCCGGTGTGACGATCGATGAAGGCAGAACGGCTATTCCGCTACGACCTCCATACTGTCGCATAGACCGTCGCTGCTTAGGTATTGAAACCGCCATCGCTGGTGACATCACAATGTGCAGTCGGCGGGTGTCGACAAGGCCGATTCACGCAATCAGCAGGTCAGGAGGAACGAATGAACCCTGACGTTTCAGAAGCTCACTTTTCGCGAGGCGTGCAGCGCACATCGTGCAAGAGATTGCCAGTCTTGCGGATGCTGTCGACTTTCTCAACCTTGGCTGGAAGATCGCAGTGACCGAATCTACGAAGCCGCCCTCAGGGCGTGCTTTGATGCATAAAACCGGTTGCCAACCAGGGATACTCCTCCTCCCTGAAGTCCAATCGAGAAGAGCGATCACTTCCAAGAGGGTCCCAGCTCAGCTGCGAAAACAGGTGTGAGACCCCGTCCTCTCCCTCAAGCTGATCTAGCTCAGGGCGTTCATGAGCCGCAGATCGCATAATGGCTGCGTGGACGACGCAGGAAGACCAATTATGAAAATCCTATTCAGTACGATGGCTGTCACCTTGCTGGCACCCACCGCCTTTGCTGCGGATTGGATCCCCACCGACCTCAGAGATACGGCATTGGCCACCTTCACGGCTTTGCCATCCACCACGCCGACAGTCGCCAATAACCCGATCACCCCGGAAAAGATCGCTCTCGGCAAGGCACTGTTCTTCGATCCACGCGTCTCGGCGTCAGGCGTCTTGTCGTGCAATTCATGCCACAACCTGGCCACCGGCGGCGACGACAATCACGAAACCTCGATTGGCCATGGTTGGCAGAAGGGACAGCGCAACGCGCCGACTGTACTGAACGCTGTCTTCAATATCGCCCAGTTCTGGGATGGTCGTGCCGAAGACCTGAAGGCTCAGGCGAAGGGACCGGTCCAAGCCGGGATCGAAATGGCCAATACACCGGGCCAACTCATCGCCACTCTCAAGTCCATGCCGCAATATGTCGAGTGGTTCGATGCAGCTTTTCCGGCTGAAGCCGATCGGGTCACCTTCGACAACTTCGCCAAGGCGATCGAAGCCTTCGAGGCGACACTGGTCACACCTGCCCCGTTCGACAGCTTCCTGAATGGTGATGAGGTTGCCATGACTTCCGAACAGAAACAGGGCCTGGTGCTTTTCATGGACAAAGGCTGCTCGTCCTGCCATGCCGGCATCAACGTTGGTGGGCAAGCCTATTACCCATTCGGCCTCGTGGAACGGCCCAGCGCCGAAGTCCTGCCGGACAAAGACAAGGGCCGATTTGAGGTCACCAATGCAGCCGACGATTCCTATGTCTTCCGCGTGGCGCCGCTGCGCAACGTTGCACTCACCGCGCCATACTTTCATTCGGGCAAGGTTTGGGATCTGAAACAGGCCGTCGCCATTATGGGGACCACCCAGCTCGGCGTAGTACTGGCGGACGAAGAAGTTGACCTGCTTGTTGCCTTCCTCAACTCGCTGACCGGAGAGGCACCTGACGTCGCCTATCCCATCTTACCCTCAGAAACGGCGACAACGCCCCGGCCTGTAACGCAGATCTCAGGAAAATAAGGGCCAACTGGCCGCGGACTCGCAATCGAAAATGATTGGCGATTTTTACTTGGCGACACGAATTGCGACGTCCATCTCCGAATTGGCGGGACGCTAGCGATACCCGAACCCTGCCACCTCGCCCGTAGTCTGCGCGATCAACTGGGGGCGGACAGACGCAGCACCATATATTGTCCTGAGCGAACGCGCCAAGCAGTCTACTTTGAGAAACGACGCGTGTCCGATTTGTTCGAGGCGCGGGGCCTGTATGTCCCCAAGGAACCAATATTATAGCGTAGTGCCACATTTATATTTCTGCGGGATTAAGACACGTGCCGTAGGGAAATTGCACATTTGCGCCGAGTGGCTCATTTCCAAGAGTGTGCCGGTTTGGCATGTTCACGGCCGACAGGAGCCAGCCGGTAGCTCACCACACGGTGAGGAAGGAGAAGCCTCAAGCCACTTTCTCCCGGAGCGCGCGCGCTGCAGCGACCATGTTAATGAGGGCAGGGCGGACCTCCTCCCACTTGCGTGTTTTGAGGCCACAGTCCGGGTTTACCCACAGTTGGCCGTCGGACAGTCGCTCGCGGGCAAGCATGATTAGGTCCGAAATCTCGCAGACCTCCGGCACACGTGGTGAGTGAATGTCATAGACGCCGGGACCGATCTCGTTCGGATATTTGGAGCTCGTGAAGGCGTCCAGCAGTTCCATCTTGGAGCGCGACGTCTCGATCGAAATGACATCCGCATCCATTCCAGCGATCGCGTCGATGATCTCGTTGAACTCCGAATAGCACATGTGGGTATGGATTCGAGTCGCGTCCTTTACACCCGTTGAAGCGATCCGGAAGCATTCGACAGCCCAGTCGAGATAGGCTTTCCAGTCAGATTGGCGCAGTGGCAATCCTTCGCGAAACGCGGCCTCATCGATCTGGATCATCCTTGCGCCGGACCTTTCGAGATCCGTCACTTCGTCGCGGATGGCGAGCGCGATCTGGCGGCAGGCTTCGGAGCGGGGTACGTCGTCTCGAACAAAGGACCAGTTGAGAATGGTCACTGGGCCTGTGAGCATTCCCTTCACAGGCTTTTCCGTAAGCGACTGGGCGAATTGCCACCAGCGCACCGTCATCGGATTGCGCCTCGATACGTCCCCGAAGATGATGGGGGGACGCACGTAGCGCGACCCATAGCTTTGCACCCAGGCATGCTGAGTGAAGGCGAAGCCGGACAGCTGCTCGCCGAAATGCTGTACCATATCGTTTCGTTCGAACTCACCGTGCACCAGCACGTCCAGCCCGATCTCTTCCTGCCAACGAATTGCTGACTCGATCTCCTTCTTCAGGAAAATCTCGTAGTCGACATAACTGAGCTGGCCCTTCGCATGAGCGGACCGCGCGCGGCGTACCTGCGGCGTCTGCGGGAAGGACCCGATTGTCGTCGTCGGGAACGGCGGCAGCCCGAGCGTGCCGGCCTGGACTCTGGAGCGCTCGCCAAAAGCGCTCTCTCGTCGTTTCATGCTACGGTCAATGCTGGCGATCCGCCCCTCAACAAGCGGGTCATGGATCTTCGTGGACGTCAAGCGAGTGGCGGCAGCCTCGGCAGAAGCTTTCAACGCGGCTGCCACCGCATCCCTGCCTTTGGAAAGGGCCCGGGCCAGCAAGACCAGCTCGTCGGTCTTCTGGGCCGCGAAGGCGAGCCACGACCTGATGTCGGCCTCGAGTTCCGTCTCCATGCGCAGGTCAATCGGCACATGCAGCATCGAGCAAGAAGGCGCGATTTCGACGCGGTCCAAGGGCCAGCCGGCGACGATCGGTTTGATGCGGTCGAGAATGGCGGGCAGGTTCGCACGCCAGACGTTGCGGCCATCGATCAAGCCGAGCGAGAGCACCAGATCCTTCGGAGCGAGCCGACCCACCGTTTCCAGCTGCTCGGGAGCGCGCACGAGATCAATATGCAGGCCGGCCAGGGGCAGAGAAACCGCGGTTTCGAGATTGTCTCCCAGCGACCCGAAATACGTAGCCAGCATGATCTTCAGCTCGGGCGCGGCTTTCGACAGCTGGCCATAGGCGAATTCGAACGCAGCTCGTTCGTTCGGGTTCAGATCGAGGACAAGCGCTGGCTCATCGATCTGCACCCAGTCGGCTCCCGACAGCTTCAGCCTCTGCAGGACTTGCTCGTAAACGGGCAGCAGCCGCGGTAGGAGCGCGATGGGACCGAACCCTTCGGCACGCGATTTCGCCAGCTTGAGGAAGGTGATGGGTCCAAGGATGACTGGGCGTGTGTGAATGCCGAGAGCTTTAGCCTCGAGGAAGTAATCGACCGGCTTCGATGACGAGAGGGCGAACGTCTGATCATCATCGAGTTCCGGCACAATGTAGTGGTAGTTGGTGTCAAACCACTTGGTCATTTCCATCGCGGTTACACCAGGTCCATGAGCCTCCTCCTGGTGACCAGCGTGTCCACAATCCTCCGTCTGACCCTGGTTGCCGCGCGCCATTGCGAAGTAGATGTCAAGTGGGACCTCGCCGCTATTCCAGCCGTACCGGGATGGAATGGCCCCGACCATGGCTGCGGTGTCGAGCACATGGTCGTAAAGCGAGAAGTCGTTCGACGGGATTTTCGACACGCCGCGATCGCGCTGCTCTTCCCAGCTAGCGGCTCGGAGCGCCTTCGACGTCGCAAGAAGGTCGCCAGCGGACGATGTTCCGGACCAGTAGCTTTCGAGGGCGAATTTCAGTTCTCGCCGACGACCGAAGCGCGGCACGCCGAGCGTTGCTACAGGAATTTGCTGAGAGACAGTCATGTCATACCCCGATGGTTGGGGGCGTCGGTGACAAGGAAGGCGCTAGCAGGCCGGCACGCCGGTTGCAGCGGCCACCGAGACACCCCGCCCGTGGACGTAATTCGCCGTGGCAGGTCTCTGGCTCGCGGGGTCATAGCCTCTACCCGTCTTCCCGAGGGTATTCGCCTCAGTGAGATGAGTGGATTGGCTCGCCGCTAACAGTTGCGGGGGCAGCGCCGGCATCGCACCGGCTTCCCTCTTAGCTTCGCTGCGGCAGCGCCGCACGCGAAGAACCACGACACGCAGACAATCACAACAATCCGCTCTCCTGTCAATGACGCATAACCAAATGTTTATGTCGTTATGCGATCGCGCTTTTACGCTTGTCTAACATTGTGAAATATTCAGTCGCCCATTGGCTGCGCTGCTGCGCTGCCACCATTGTCCAACTAATGGATTCCTGTCGGGCTGCGACATCCCTCGCAGGTCGCCCATGAAGGATTTCGGACAAGACTTCAAGCGCGTGACAACGTCGTTAGAATGCAGAAGATCGCAGCGAGCTTTGACACAGTTCCGCCACTGCGGTCATCGCGTCAGTAGGGCGGCTGGTTAGTTGCCCGCGCATCTACAGCAACCCAGCCCGTTCCGCCTCGCGGCGCAAATTCTGCCGCGGCCTTGGCCCGAGCTGCTGGATCACCAGCCCGGCTGCCAGCGACCCGAGATCGCCGCAATCCTGCAGGCTGCGTCCGGTCGTGTAGCCGTAGAGGAAGCCAGCGGCGTAGAGGTCGCCGGCGCCGGTGGTGTCGACCAGTTCGCGGATCGTCGTCGCCTGGATGGTGACGGTCTCGTCGCCGCGCACGATCACTGAGCCTTTTTCGGAGCGGGTGACGGCGGCAATCTTGCAGTCCTTGCGGATAGCCGCCAGCGCCTCGTCGAAGGATTTTGTCTGGTAGAGCGACTTGATCTCGTGGCTGTTGGCAAAGACGATGTCGACAGTGCCCGAGCGCATCAGCTCGAGGAACTCGTCCCGGTAGCGGTCGACGCAGAACGAATCCGACAACGTCATCGACACTTCGCGTCCGGCCTCGTGTGCGAGCTTCGCCGTCTGCCGGATCGCCTCCTTGGCGCGCGGCGGATCCCACAGATAGCCCTCGAAATAGGTAACCTTGGCGCCGGATGCCTTGTCGGCCTCGACATCCTCAGGGCCAAGCTCGACGCAGGCGCCGAGATAGGTGTTCATCGAGCGCTCGCCGTCGGGCGTGACGAAGATCATAGAGCGCGCCGTCGGCGGCTCGCCCTTGAGCGGCCTGGTGTCGAAGGCGACACCCTGTGCATGGATATCGTGCGCATAGATTTCGCCCAGCGCATCGTTGGAGACCTTGCCGAAGAAGGCGGCGCGTCCGCCGAAGCTGGCTACGCCCGCCGCCGTGTTGCCGGCACTGCCGCCGGAGGCCTCGATCGCCGGGCCCATGCGGCTGTAGAGCAGTTCGGCGCGGCGCGTGTCGATCAGGTTCATCGCGCCCTTGATGATGCCGTTGATCTCGAGGAATGCCTCGTCGCACTGGGCGATGATGTCGACAATGGCATTGCCGATGCAAAGCACGTCATAATCCGGCATCAATGTCTCCGCCAAAAAACCCGAGCCGGCTTCTCGCCACGCCTGCCAGGCGCGGGTCTGCCCGGTGGAAATGGGCTTTCCGCTTGCCAATCCGTTCGCCGGCGGCTTCTCACGGGGCGGCGAGTCCTGCCTCGCGACGCAATTCGTCCGCCCTGTCTGTCTTCTCCCAGGTGAAATCAGGCTCTTCACGGCCGAAATGGCCATAGGTCGCTGTATTGCGATATATAGGGCGTAAGAGATCAAGCATCTTGATAATGCCTTTCGGTCTGAGATCGAACAACTCAAGAATGAGGCGCTCGATCCTGCTTTCCTCAACCCTGGCTGTCCCGAACGTGTTGACCATGACGGAAACCGGACTGGCCACGCCGATTGCGTAAGCAAGCTGCACCTCGCACACGTCCGCAAGTCCGCTAGCGACGATGTTCTTTGCGACATAGCGGGCTGCATAGGCAGCCGAGCGGTCAACCTTGGACGGGTCCTTGCCCGAGAAGGCGCCGCCACCATGACGACCCATCCCGCCATAGGAATCGACGATGATCTTGCGTCCAGTGAGACCGCAGTCGCCGCGCGGCCCGCCGACTACGAACCGCCCCGTCGGGTTGACCAGAATTCTGATGCCTTCCGTCTCCAGGTGGGTCGGCAGGACAGGCTTTATGATTTCCTCAATGACGCCCTCGCGGACAGTCTCTTGCGAGACCTGCTCGTCATGTTGCGTCGACACGACGATGGTATCCAGGGCGACCGGGCGCAACCCCTCATAGCGCACTGAGACTTGGGATTTCATGTCAGGACGCAACCAGCCAAGCTGTTGTGCCTTCCGGACATACGCCTGCCGTTTCGTCAAGCGATGAGCGAGTTGGATCGGCAAAGGCATCAGGGTATCGGTTTCGCGGCATGCGTAGCCGAACATGAGGCCCTGATCTCCCGCTCCCTGCTGGAGGTCTTGCCCTCTTCCCTCGTCAACGCCTTGGCTGATGTCGGGCGACTGCTCGGTGAGGGCATGAACGACGGAGCAACGCCGGCCGTCAAAGCCGACGGCCTCGTCGTCGTACCCAATGTCGAGAATCGTATCGCGCGCAACTTGGCTGTAATCCACCTGGGCATCGCTGGTGATCTCGCCAGCCAGAACGACTATCCCTGATTTTACCAACGCTTCACAGGCGACGCGCGCCTTGGGATCTGTGCGGAGGATGGCATCGAGGATGGCATCCGAGATGTTGTCGGCCAACTTATCCGGGTGCCCCGCGCCAACCGATTCGGAAGAGAACACGAACTGCCTAGCCATGAATACCTCGCTTCGGATGTTGGATGTGGGATGGGCATTTTGCTTGGCCCACCTTACTTGTCGGAGATGCCCGGGACCTCGAACGCAGCGCACAAGTCGGCAACGTCTCTTCGCACGCAGGCATGGAGATCTTCGTCGTCTGGCCGCTGGAGGACGGAGTCAATGAAGCCAGCAATTTGCACCATTTCCACATCGCGCATGCCCATTGACGTCACTGCTGGCGCCCCCAGGCGAATTCCGCTTGTGACCGCCGGATGCCGCGGGTCGCCAGGCACCATATTAAAGTTTGTGATGATTCCTGCCTTTGCTAGTCGCTCGGCATAGGCCTTGCCCGATAGTGGCCGATCGCGAAGATCAAGGATCAGCATGTGATTGTCCGTCCCCCCGGTAACCAGGTCATAACCTCGCTCAAGCAGTGCATGTGCCAGAGCCTTGGCATTCTTGACCGTCTGTTGGCCGTAGCCTCGGAAGGACGGGTTCGCGGCTTCGTGCAAGGCAACCGCTAGCGCAGCGATGGCATTCATGTGAGGTCCGCCTTGCAGGTGAGGGAAGACCGCCCGGTCTATTCGTCTGGCGAGATTGTATTTGCTCTTTGTATGGTACAGGGCCTGATAGCGATCTTCGTTCCTTGACAAAATGAAGCCACCGCGGGGACCGCGGATCGACTTATGGGACGTGCTGGTGACCACGTCGCAATGGCCCACGGGATTCGGGTGCGCTCCCGCGGCAATCAGGCCGCTGATGTGCGCAATGTCGGCTACGAGATAGGAGTTCGCTTCCAGGGCAATTTCTGCCATTGCCGCGTAGTCAAAGACACGCGGGTAAGCAGTTCCGCCGACCCAGATGAGCCGCGGCCGTTCCCGCTTGGCTGTCTCGCGCAAGCGGTCATAGTCAATCTGCTGTGTCGTTTCATCCAACCCATAGGGGACGCGTTGATAGTCAGTACCGGAAAAGTTGATGGCCCAACCATGAGTCAGATGGCCCCCTTCCGGAAGGGGCAAGCCCATGACTTTGTCACCGGGACTCAAAAGCGCACGATAGACAGCCTGGTTGGCCGGCGAGCCGGAATAAGGCTGGACGTTGGCATGCTCGCTGCCAAATAGTGTTTTCAAGCGCTCAATGGCTAGCTTCTCAAGCTCATCAACGATCTCGTTTCCAGCGTAGTAGCGCGCACCGGCGTACCCCTCGGCGTACTTGTTCGTGAAAATCGAGCCGTTCGCTTCAAGCACGGCCGAGGACGCAAAGTTCTCTGAGGCGATTAGCTTGAGGGTCGTCCGCTCCTGCCGCTCCTGTCTCAGAAGCAGCTCGTGAACGCGGCGATCAACCGCGGCCAAGGAAGACCGCCCGTGAGTGTCGGGCTGTGCGATCGGGCCGTCGGCGGAGTTGTCCATGGTAGCTTCGCGCTCCAATTGGATTGACCTATTTCACGATCAAGCACGCGGTCCCCTTCGGCCGCGTGTGTCGTACCGCTTCGAGCCGCTGCAGGTCCTGTTTATGATAGCCGTCGCGATGGGGCAGGAGATCGATCAATAATTGAACCAGCCCGCCGTCGTTGGATCCTGCTTTGAGATGGTACGAGCGCCACGGAGGCTGTTCGTTGCAGCAAAGAAAGTCGGCTCTGGCGAGCAGCCGGACGTGTCGCGCAACCCGCTCTCGGCATAGACCCAGAATCTCGGCTAGCTCGCAGACAGTTAGGTCTGCATGCGCACAAAGGCCCAGGATTCGAAGGCGCTCAGAATGCGCTGCCATGCGTAGGCGACTGACCAGTGTCATCATGGGTCAGGACCAAGTCCTACCGAATTTCTCATTCGCGTCCTCCACAGAAGTCGCAGCTTTTGAAGGTTGTCCAACGACCGGACAAATCTCGGTGGCTGTGGCGACTGCCGATATCGCCCTGTCGAACAACAAAGCGCGCTCTTTTGCCTTTAGCCGAAATTGCAAGCAGTTCGGCGAGTCGAAGATAAGCGGGCCACGTTTTGGAACCACTGACCTCAGACGTTGCAATAAGCCTACCATTCACACCGAGCCGGAGTTGCTAAGAGTCTATGAATTTTCTTGAAGGATCTGTTACAACGTTTGCCCAGCCTGGCCTGCTCCCGGTTTGCAGCGGTCATGGTCAGGCGATCCATCGCCTCTGCGAGCACGATCAGGAATTTGCCCTGCATCGCATCGCTGATCAGCTCCTGAAGGCCGGGACGCAACAGCGACGCGCCGCAGATCGCGCGGTGGGTATTGCTGCCGACGACTGTCCAGCCTTGCTTTTCAGCACGCAAGCAGCAGAGCCGCAACTGATCCTCGATCGAGGTGTCCCGGTGATTGTCAGTTGAGTAGCGAGCGCCAAGCGCGACCTTCATGAGGCGGCCCCTTACTCCGGGACGCGGTCTCGCGTCTGGCTATCCGTTTCGGCTTGAATGAAATCCCGTGCGGCCTGTCGCGCCAGCAGCCGGACCAGATTGACGAAGCGTCGATCGGGCTTCGGCGACGCAGGCACAGCCGATTCGCGGGCAGCGCCGGCGACCACGAAGCTTTTCGGCGGTTGCACGTTTAGGTCGCGCTATGATCGCGTTCCTGTCCTGACGCGAAATACTTCGTTTTGCGACAATGATGCCAGGTCACAGTGCTTCGACAAGGTGGAAATTCTCTGTGATCAATAACGCGCGTCGCGCAGGAGCCAGTGCTGGCCGATGACGGGGCACCTTGTGCTCCGAAGAAGCCATGGCTATATATCCGGATAGAGAACGGAGGCACGCGATGGGCAACCCTGCACAGAAGAGAGCCATCGAGAATTATCGCTCTCGCCTGGCTGAGCGCGGCATCGCGCGGTTCGAGATCCAGGCCTTCGACGCAGACCGCGATCTACTGCGAACTCTTGCCCGAAAATTAACGGAGAGCGGGCCGGATGCCCGACAGCTTCGTCGGACCATACAGCAAGCCGTGGCGGGTGAGCCACCGAAAGCGGGCAGCATTCTCGCCGCGTTGCGTCGCTCGCCTCTGGTTGGCTCCAATCTCGACCTCAGCCGGCCGCGCGAAGAGGGGCGCAAGATCGACCTGTGACGCGCTACCTTCTTGATACCAATATCATCAGCAATGTCATAAAGCCGGAGCCTTCGGGCTCGTTGCTGGCCTGGATGGGCGCGCAGAAGGACGAAGACCTCTTCATTGCTTCGCTTACTGTCGCCGAAATTCGCCGAGGCATCCTAGAGAAGCCGAAGGGGAAAAAGCGCAGCAGCCTTGAAACTTGGTTCGAGGGCTCCGAAGGCCCGCAAGCGCTGTTCGCTGGCCGCGTGCTGTCGTTCGACGAGAAAGCTGGCCTCGTGTGGGCGCGGCTGATGGCCAACGGCAAAGCCAGAGGCCGTTCGCGGAGCGCCCTAGACACAATCATTGCCGCTGTAGCCGAAGTCAACGAGTGTGTCGTAGTGACCGACAATGAAAAGGACTTCGAGGACGTTCAGGTAATCAACCCGCTCCGTAGCTCTGGAAGCCAAGCGGGTGATGATAGCTCCAACGGTCCGGCCGATTCAATTTGAGGATTTCAGCGGCACGGAGTCCGAACGTCTCGTTCGCCTACCTTTAGCGATGGCTGGATTGATCTTACTTAGTTCGGCCAGGGACGTCTCTTCCAGTTCCGCTTTAATGCCATCCCGGTTCATCTAGTCAGCTCGATCTACCAACAGTTCGCACGCACGAGCGCCGCGAACAAGGCGCGATCGCAGGGACTGCGCGATACGCGTGTCGAGCTCGTCCATCTTACACTCGATCTCGTCTTCGAAGGCCCTCTCGCCAAACGCCACTGTAGTCCATCCCGCGTGCGCCTCGGGGGCCTTCTCATCGAGGGTTTCTCGCCACTGGTCTGGCGCGCTACCAATGGCAAGTTCGCCCGCTGGGAACTCGTCGGTCTGCACTCCCAGCTCTGGACATCCACATCAACTGCGGAGCTCTTGCCATAGCCGTGTTCTGCCGTTAGCTGGCAGCTCTCGAGCTCGACGAGCAGCCGATCAGCGACACCCGCGACCTCAAGTTCGACCCGGTTGACTCGATAACACCCTATTGGCAGTTTCAGTCCGGGAGGATCTGCCCACTCCAATCACAAGCCGATCTTTCGACCCCGTGGTTGGGAATTCTCCATGAACCTTCGTGAAGAAGGAATGCAGCGCCGAAAGCCGCAGCGCTTCCGATACATCGACCCCTCTTCCGAGACGGAGCCCCGATTAGGCATTCCTGCCACTCTATTTAGCCGACCCCCGTGGCCCCGCGTTGCCGATCGAGGCGCACTGGTCGCCTACATCGCCCCGGCACGTGAAGATCGTCTCTGCTGACGCTCGTTGAGCAATTCAGGCCGCCTCCGGCTGGCGTTTGATCAGCGTCAGCGTCAACCAGCGCGCGGTCAGCGCCGGCTTTTTCGAGCCCTCGATCTCAATCGTCACGCCCAGCGCCGTCTGCACCCAGCCCGACGGCCTGACCTTGACGTCGGCCAGTACGAAACGGGTGCGGATGCGAGATCCGGTTTTCACCGGCGCCAGGAAGCGCAGCGATTCGAAGCCATAGTTGACACCCATCTTGCAGTTTTCGAGCGGCCGCATGGTCTCGAAAGTCATCGCCGACAAAAGCGAAAGCGACAGGAAGCCATGTGCGATGGTGCCGCCGAACGGCGTCTCGCGCTTGGCGCGCTCCGGATCGCAGTGGATGAACTGGTGGTCATCGGTGGCCTCGGCGAACTGGTCGATCATCCGCTGCGAGACCACCCGCCACGGCGACACGCCGACTTCCTTGCCGACGCTGGCCAGAAGCTCGTCGAGACTGATCGGTTCCAAGCTAATGTCCTCCATTTCAACCGTCCGAAGCGCGAGCGGCTTCATTCCGAACAGTGTCAGCCCATGCTGCACCGACTGCCGGCCATCCATCGGCAGGATGGCGCCGGTGAGATGACTGCCGTCACAGCTGCACGAATAGAACGTTCCGCCGGCAATCTCATCGGCGCACCGATGCGCCCGATCCGAACATGGCCGCAGACGGGCTGGCTTGTACCTCGGTCGCGGTGCGCGTCCTGCAGGCCAACGAAACAGCTCGTCTTGCTACCGGTGATCATTCCGCCGGCGCCGCTATGCGGTATTGTCGCAGATTGATAAAATCAATTGTCTGGATAGGAACCATCCGTGTTTCGAATTTGGAGGAGTCCAGCAGACGGGATGGCTTGTGGTCCTTGTTGAACCGCGCCGGCCTCATTCACCAGTAGCACTGAGCCGGCAAGAAGCCCAGTTCAATGACATTGGGTGTCGACTCGGCAAAGCGGCATCAGATGCTACTTCATGATGCGGGATGGCGCTTGCTTCAAGAACGCTCGGCCTGACGTGGAAGCCAGCACCGGATCTGGATTGTCGGTGCGCGGATATTCGCGCAGCACAGCGGCAACCGCAGCGACGATCGATCTCAGCCGTTGCGAGCATGCCGATCTTGGTGGCGGCCACTCTGTTAGGCTGAAGCGTAGCGCGCATCTGATCCGCCACCGGACGGGGTTGCGTAACTTGGATTTCCAGGCGTGTTCATGGGTTTGCACCGTCAGCGCGCTGACAGCAAGGCAGGTGCGCACGCCACTGGAAGCGATCGTCTGGATCTCGCGGGCAATTCCAGCCCCCACCGCTGGTGTCTGACCCGACAGCAACGAGCACATGCGGTTCTCGCCTCGGCGCCATTGCTCTGGTCTTTCGATCCATTCTCGCGTGCGCGCTTCTGGGGCGTCGTTCAGCGCAAAGTCGGTGACCACGGCTGCGCTTTCCGCGCCAGCCTCAAAAAACGCCTTCGAGACGGTCAGGTTGAGGCCGCCGATGCAGACCAATGGGATCGGCGCGACCTGGTGCTTCCACCGCTGATCCGCTCGAGTCCTCGCGACGCCCATTCATCTTCTTGAGGCTGTTGGATAGACTGGGGCGAGCGCCACATACTCCGGTTCCGCCACTGGCGCCGTTTCCAGTTCGGTGTGATCGTGGATCGACAGGCCGAGCTTCAATCCGACGTATTTCATCGCCAGCATCGGCGGCAGCCAAATCCTTTTGACCAAGATGGACGAAGTCGCAGCCTTCCTCGATTGCCGTGCGCCAAATGTCGTTGACTCACTTGGCAACCATGGACCGCGCAGGCGTCGTTCGCGCGGCGGATTTCCGTCTGCAGTCCTTTCTCGTCCATATCCTTTATCCGGAGCTGCACCAGACGGACGCCGAGCGGCACCAGCCGGTCAATCCAGCCGGCACGTCCACGACTTCATGAGAAGACGGCCCTGCCGATCGTCGGTGGGTAGCGCCGTTCGAGCATTCCCGAGCTGAAAGCTTCACGACCGGCATCGACCGCTTTGCCGAACGCACGCGCCATGCCGACCGGATCGGCCGCCCTCGGGACCGCCGTGTTCAGGAGCACGGCGTCAAACCCGAGCTCTATGACGGTCGCCGCGTACGACGGCCGTCCGAGCCGTGCATGCACAATCAACGGAATGTAGGGGGAATGTCCGCGCATCAACTGGACCTCGGAGCTCAACGCTTCATCGCATTAGAATGAGCGTTCGAAACGCAGGATACCGCCGACACTGCTCTTCTTGTTGGCATTGGTCCAGTTCACTTCGGAATCTTTCACCTTTCCGACGGCGGAGCCTCCGTAGCGGTCATAGTCGAGTTCAGCCGTAACTGTGAAATCGGGAAGGAACGCATAGGCGACGTTCGCAGCGACACCATAGTTGTTGAGCTGATCACCCGAGAGCTGAAGGTTGAACGAAGCTGACTCGGTGAGCTCGTAACCGGCGCCAGCCCAGAAAGCCCAGTTCCCACCCCAAGGTTTATAGAAACCGCGACCATGAGCGTCTACCGAATTCGTCGAGCCGTAGTTGAGCTGGCCATGGGAACCGTAGCCCAACATTCCGGATAGCAATAGTTCGTTGGTGACATTGATGTCGACACGGACCTTGGCGGCCACCGATTCGTAGTTGCTATCATAAGCTGCAACGCCGGTGATCGCTCCCCAGCCATGTGCGTATTTCAAGCCGCCTACTATGTGGGGAGCGTAGCTGTCGATTGTGCCGACCACCTCCGAGCCTTGTTCCAGCGAAACCACGGCCGAAAAGCCGTTCCCTGCGTCCAAGTAGTACTGAACCACATTGGTATCGAAAGCGCCGTACGGAGCCGGCGTCTGGTTCAGTACATCACCCGCGCAGCCAATAAACATGTCGAAAGCCGACCGGTCCTTACCAACTCGCAGGCCACCAAGCTGAATCCAGGCGATAGTCAGGCCGCTGCCTCCGTTCAAGGCATAGGACCGAGAACTGTCCGAAACCGATGTCTGGTGGCTGCCGAAGTTCACGCGGGTTTCGGTGTAGGTCTTCAACGTCCCGCGTTCGGTCTCCTGGCCGGTCCAGGTTTTCAATGTGAAGCGTGTGTTGTTTTGCCACGCGCTCTGATGCTCACCAGTCCTCACATCCGAGGTTCTTGAGTGGTCAAACAATCCGACGTTGTAACGGACAGAGCCGCCGATTCGCAGGCAGGTCTCGGTGCCTGAAATGTAGACGTAGCCCGAACCGTAGACGTCGCAGATCTTGACGTACTCAGTCGGGTCAGGCTCGGCGGCGGTGGTGACGGCGCGAGCGTTGGAAACGGCAATCAGTGCCGCAGTTGAGCCGAGGAGGAGGCTCCTAATGGTCATTGTCGATCTCCGCTTTAATAATAAAGTGTGGACGCGAGTGATTCCGTGAACAACTTTGAAACGTGCGCAGTTTTGCTGCGCCGTCAGCTAAGCTCTGGAGAAAGCCTTAGAATGTACCCTGGTCAATGTTGTCCAATATTTGGTTTTAGCTGCCGATAACATAATTATCGCCGATGGAGGTATGCAAAATTTGTACAATCATCACAGTCAACTCAGCTGGTAGAGGTAGGCGTCACAAAGGGTCCTGCATTCGACCGCAAATGACGTGCCAGCCTGACGACCAGCTGCGGCTTGAAGCTCAATTGTGCGGGCGGACCTTGGTTCGCACTTCCTTGTTTTTGCCTTGCGGATCCACCCAAGCACGAACGGAAAACGTTCGGCTACAGTTCGACTGTTCGCTTCGCGACAGTTTCGTTCAATGGGGACAGCATTGTTTGTGGTGAGCCCGACGTTGAGGCATCATGCGGCGGCACCGCTCGGCACGACGCCGTCATGTTGGCGAGCTGATGCTCGACAACTACGCGCTGCAGCCTTGCACCAAACAGCGCTCGGCAATAAATCTCGACCAGCGCTCAAAGTCCCGATAGGTCCGGCCGTTAGGATGGAGTGCGCAGGCCATCCCTTCACGCTGGAATTCTTCGAATGTGATGGCGATACGCTTTATCGCGTGAAGATCATCTGTTCGCGGATTGTCGAGCAGAAGACCGAAGTTCGGGGTCGTTACAAGCGCGATTCCAAGTTCCTTTGTCCCCCTAATGATGGCGGTGCGCTGCTCGCCAAGGGTCCACCACGGTTCAATCCGATGATCGTGATTGACGCCGGTTAGAACAATGTCAGCGGTGGCGTCTATGTTGTATGTGCGACACAAGGTTTCGCGCGTTTCGAAGTGAAGCTTCCCGTGTTTGAAATCGATGAGATCGGGCAAGCGCAAGGCGAACACTTTGCCAGCGAGCGGCGTCGTTCGACTGCTTCCATGGTAGATGAGCGGCACGATATCCGCGCTCAATTGGGCAGAACAAACGGCCGTGCGTGGAATGTCCTCAAATCCGAAGCCGCCAACCTCGCGCATCTGCTGCACAAAGAGCTGCGGCTTATGCCGCCGCCAATGCTCACGATTGGCCAAATCTTTGGAAGTTGGCTCTCCGGGATCGATGAATCTGAGAAATACGAATTCGCCATAGCGCTACTCCGGGACGCGGCACTGCCGCATCAAATGCGAAAACGTGATCGGGAGCGCGCGGAAGCGCTACACCTCGCAGATGGGCGTCCACCATCGCTCCGGAATCGCGCCGTTGCTCTGGCGCAAGAACGCGGCGAGGTACGGACTCGCGATCTCACCGACGTCGGCATCCCACGGTGCTACCTCTCCCGGATGTGCGAGGAAGGGCTGTTCGTGAAGGTCGGCTATGGGCGGTATCGAGCCGCTGCCTACGTTGAAGCGAACTGAGCTGGCTAGGCGAGTGACCTCAGGATGACCCCGGAAGTATTATCAAAGAGATCGTTGCGGAAAATTCAGATTGGCATGTGCTCAAACGTGATCCAGAATTTCCGTTGAGCAAAGTTGGTAGTGAAAGCGCGTGACCTCGTCGGCGTGTGGCAGAAGGCGATTTCAGCTGTGATTGACAAGACCGCGCCTGCTGGTCGCTGAACGGTCAGCGACAAGAGGCCTGGCACACTAGCACACGTGAGTTCAGGGCTCATGAAAGGGTAATGCTCAACAATCCTGCTCAATGAACGTCGTAATGAATGACGAGCTTGTTCTGAGTATTTAACAGGTGAGCGATTTCAGGGGCGTGAATTCGGTTCATTCAGGTTGTAAGGTCCAAAAAGGTTGCAACTTACTACCGACACCGTCCCGTCATCGCGCAATTGCAATTCGATCTAACCGGCTTATTCTGGCTGTCGGGGAAATGTTACAGCGGAGGGAAACCGTGAACGATTTGCTGAACAAACCGGCTACGCCCAGGTCAAGACATTTCAATCTGAAACTGGCTGTCGCAGCCGTGTCTATCACTTACGCGCTTTTCGGCGTCTACGGCAAATCCTTCGGCGATGCATTCTTCGGCATCATTCTGGCGCTCATAGCCTTCCTCGACGAGTATGGATTTGACACTAACCGTTATGTCGATGCGGCGCGGCAAAAGTTGCAAAGGTTCTATCGGCAAGGTGATAAGATCGCGCGGGTTCTCGTCTTCACTATCGGAGTCGGTGGAACCGCTCTGATCGTGGACTGGATATTCAATCTCAACGTCATCCCGATCGATGCGGTCGATCCATGGATAAAGCGTCTGGTGCCGGCGCTGGTCATTGCCGCGACAACGCTTTTTCTCGTAACTTTCTTTTCCAAGTTTTTCTATCAGCTCAATGTCACCGTCGCGGATCGAATATCGAACCGGATTGAGATCACGCTCTACCTGGCCACATCGCTCTTTATTGTTTCGAACATCGTCTTCTGGATCGGGATTAATGTCGAAAACGCGCTTCCCTCCTCCTCCACCGATCTGAACAGGTATGATCCAGGGCAATGGGCAGATATTTCTCCGTGGTGGCAGAATTTGCTTCTGTCCCTTGTCCTAATCTCCTTGGTTTGGCTGACCGCCAGCTTCATTTGGGCCTTCTCGCGCTACGCGGAATATTATTGGCGCGACGTACCGCTGAACTCCAAGCCCAAGAGGGCTCAGAACCAGGACGGCAGAAGTACGAAATCCAAGTAACAGCCGCAGGTTGGCGGCAGCGATTGATCATGTTCGACCGGAATTGCCGGTGTTAGATAGGAGTGGCTTCTTCGATTGCGCTGAATCCTAGGTTTCTCACCCCCTAAAACAGCGCCTTCTCCACCGCCGGCTCCAGCGTCTCCGCAAACGGCGTCGCCAAATGATGCTGGTCGCGGTAGGCGATCTTGCCGTTTATGAAGACGTGGCAGGTTTTGGCGTCGCAGAACTGGTTGGTCAGGTCGATGTAAAAATGGGCGAACTTCTTGTGGTTGCGTGGAGCCTGAGGTCGGTAAGGTCCGAACCCGGCGCACTGCGGGACGTCGCTGAACTCAAAGCGTGCGTCGACGGTGGGATGGACTACAGCCTCCGGATTGATCTCTCGGAGTTTGACCTTGTAGCCTAGTTTGGCGCTCAACCATGAGAGCCACGTAGGGGTCCGGCAAACAAAGGCCTGTGATCTTGAGCCGAAGCCAGGGCTTGTTGGCTCACTTGGCTTCGCCCAGTTCCAGCCTCAGCTTGTGCAGGAAGGTTTCGAGAGTGCCCTCGTCTTTCGGCCAATCCGTTGGCATAGACGGTCTTTAAGGCGGAGTCCTTGTAACGGACCGTGCGGCTACGAGCCGGCCTCGGCTACTTTGCGTCCGAATTGGCGTTATGCTAGTATCGGGGATTTATTTGCTAGGAGTGGGACATGGGCATTAACGATATTTCGACAGATCCATTGGCTGACCTCGAGGACGCTTGTGACCTTATGGATGGCAGTTGCGCCGGGCGCACTCACTTCATCCTCCACCAGACCGTGGACGGAAAGCTCACCTACGACACAGTGAAGCCTTGGATTGGGAAAAAGCGTAACAAGTCGCACGCGGTAATTCTCAAAACGGGAGAGGTGGTCCATTTGTGGCCATTCCAAGAGACGAACGTGTGGGCGACGAAGGCAGAGTCCGGCTTGAAGCCAAAGAACGGAAAGCTGCCTAAGTTCGACCTTAAGGGCAAGGCAATTAACATTGAAATAGACTACGAGGAGGGGGGCTCTCCGAACTCGGCGCAGTACACGAGCCTAGCGGCTTGTTATATTGGCGCTTGCCGTACGGTCGATCGAGTTCTCACGATCGTGCCACATATAGAAGTCGATCGCGGGATTCCGGACGGCCACAGTGACCCGCAGAACTTCAATTACACGGGATTCTACGAGCGATTGAACGATCTGGGCGTGGACATGGATCGGGTTCCTCGGTTCGACCATGACCGATATTGGGCAAAGGAGTCGTACAAGGTCCCGTACGCGGATGATTGGTTTTCATGGCCACCGGTGCTGACCGGCGACCCGCATGCCAAACCCAAGGGGGTCGAGCGAGTGGCGAGCCCGCACGGCGATCAGCGCGAGTGGGCAGGGATGCTGTCGAAAGATGCCAGCTTTCACCTCGTTTCAACTGGCGCGATTGGGGTCAAAGAGTTCGATCGCCTTATTCGAAGACTTGAGCAGGAGAGGGAGATTCTTGCCGAGGAAACCGAGGAGGGGGATGAAAACTGAGACGACCACGCGCCATGATCTTCCAAACGTTGATCATTACTGGGGCAGCGGCATTCTGAGGCGAGCCAGTGCTCGAGAAGGGTCCGCCGTTCTGCGCGGGCAATCGGGTGTATTTTGGGAATGGGCACGAATGGCGGACGGGAGCTAGCATCTTGTGAGTCATCTAGGAATTGCTGAAACTCCGAGCGGAAAGACCGCCAGCGCAAGCTTCAGCTTGTTGAAGTCACTCAGCTGTGCGAGCACGGGCCGGTTTGCAGGTGCATTATACGGGGAGGGCGTGTAGGCGACTTCAAAGCGGTCGAGCACGCGATCGGTCGAGGCGCTCCATCGGCTGGTAAACGCGCCTTTCAAGATGCAGATCGGGGCTCGTTCCGCGCCACCGGTTTTGAGGGGCGCCAGTCCCCCCAGGATCCGATTGAAGAGCGGATCCATCACGCTTTTGCCACCGGCAACACCAAATCGACGCTGGCGCCCTGGTCAAGGAGGTCCTTGCCCCCCCGGCGTCGGCGCGAAGAGCCGCTTGAGGGCCCGGAGCCGGCCGGACGCTCGCAGCGTCGACGCATCCGGCGAGCCGACGAGATTGGCGTAGTTGGTCGATTCCCAGTCATCGGCGTCCGGGGCCTCGTAAACGGCGTTCAGGGTGCCGTAGCGCGAAGTGATGGGCAGCGGCGCCTGTGGCCCATTGCTAAAAAAGATCTAAATTCGAGCCCAAACGGAACGGACTGACATAGCGCAAGGACCCAGGCGGGCGCGGTGGGTAGGGTTGGTTGTTATCAGTATGGGATTGTGCCTTTGCAGACCACGAAATTTCGAGAGGCCCGGCTGCCTTGGTACACTATCTATCCGGCTGTGTCGGAGTTCTCCGGGGCGGTCGGCGCCGAGGCTTATGAGGCATGGCTCAGGAACCTGCCGGCTGAGGATCCGGTGTCACTCTATCTGCACGTTCCGTTCTGCCGATCAGCCTGCTGGTATTGCGGCTTCCCAACCACCATCACCCGCCATGATGCGCCCATCCTCAACTATCTGGCGGCGCTGCGTGACGAGATCCGTCTGGTTTGCGAGCGAGTGCCGAAGACGCTGCCCGTGAGCGACATACATTTCGGCGGCGGAACGCCGTCTCTCATCGGACCAGCCGAGTTCCTCGCTCTGATGGAGTTCCTGCGATGCCGCTTCGCCATCTCGAAAACAGCTTCGGTCGCCATCGAGATCGATCCACGCACGCTCACGCCCGAGATGGCGGAAGGCTTGGGAGCGGCCGGCGTGAACCGCGCGAGCCTGGGCGTACAGAGCTTCGATCCCATTGTTCAAAAAGCGATCAACCGAATCCAGAGCGAGGCCCAGACGTCGGCTGCCGTGGAAATGCTGCGCCGGCATGGAGTAAACCGGATCAACTTCGACCTCATCTACGGCCTGCCGCGTCAAACGGTGGAGTCGTGCGTCGAGACGGCGAGGGCGGCGGTCGCCATGCGCCCCGACCGGCTTGCATTGTTCGGCTACTCGCATATCCCATCCCAAATAAAGAACCAGCGCCTCATCGAGGCGGAATTTCTTCCCCACAGCGCTGCCCGCGCTGAACAGCATGCGGCTGCCGCCGTGACGCTGGTTGCCGCCGGCTACCGAGAGATCGGGCTCGACCATTTCGCCTTGCCGCACGACGAGCTCGCGCTGGCACAGGAAACAGGTCGCCTGCGACGTAACTCGTTGGGCTACTCTGCCGATACCTGCAGAACCCTGATCGGTTTCGGCGCGTCGGCTATCGGCCGCTTTGGCCAGGGGTACGTTCAAAACGAAGTTACACGGGATTTCTACATCCGGCACATCGCAGCTGGCCGACTGGCGACATCGAAGGGCCATCGCCTCACAGACGACGACCGCCTGCGAGCCGCAATCATCGAGCGATTAATGTGCGATTTCGAGGCTGACGTGCCGGCAATCTGTGTCGCCCACGGATCTGATTTGATCCGTCTTCGCGGTTCAGATGAGCGTTTGGCGATGCTGGCCAAGGACGGAATAGTGGACTTCGAAAACGGTTTTGTCCGCGTACGGCGGGAGCATCGCTTTGGGATTCGCGCTGTCGCTGCCGCATTCGATGCTTTTAGGGATGGCCTTCCGTATCCCGCAGGTGAGGGCAAGCACACAACATGGAAGCTAACACAGGGAGTATCTTTTGCCGGAGAGAACGAGCTGCCATCGTGCGGTGCCCGTTAGTAGTGAAGCGCCCTAAAATGTCGACATAGGCGTTGGTGAACTGGACCGAACCACGAGAACAGCCTATCCAGTTTGTTGTCGGCAGTTAGTTCGAAAAACAAGGGCTTCTAAGCGGTAAACACATGCTAATCCATTTGATTTACGGGCCGACCTGCAGCGGCAAGACAGACGTTTCAATTTAAATTGCACGAGAGACCGGACGGTCGGTCATTGCGTTGGATCATGTACAATGCTGTCCTCAAATCGCTACGCGCAGCGGGCGTGCCTCGGATCCCGAACTGCAATCTACCCAGCGGGTTTACTTGGATACGCCTCCTAACCGCGGGCACATCCACGCCGTGACTGCCCGTCGTAAGCTGATCACGCACGTGGATGAGCTTAGATCTTAGCCTGGGCTCACTCGAAGCCGGCTCGATCTCCCTTCTCAATTCACATGGCGCGAGTCAGCATCGGGCTGGCGCTTTCAGTGGCATGTAAGGCGGTTGCGGCTCGGCAACTCCGATGCCTTTGTAGAGAGAGCAAAGCGGTTGTGTGCGACAAGTTCTGCAAAATGGGGCGGCCATGATGCTGGTCATGCGGCTTGGCGCAGAGCGAGCTTCTTGTGCTCGCGCAGGTCGTCCAT
>NZ_JAMYOY010000028.1:0-61083 GCF_040320115.1 Mesorhizobium sp. M0802 | reverse complement strand
CGGCGGCTTCACCGACGCGGCGGGCAACAACAACACCGCCGCCACGCAGCTGAGCATGACGGTCGACACCGTCGCGCCGACGGTCGTGATCGGCACCGACGACAGCGCCCTGAAGATCGGCGATGTCGCGCACCTGACCTTCACCTTGAGCGAGGCGTCGACCAGCTTCGGCAGCGACGACGTCGCCGTCGCCGGCGGCACGCTGAGCAATTTTGCCGGCAGCGGCACCAGCTACACCGCCGACTTCACGCCCACCCCCGGCAGCACCACCACCGCCACTGTCAATGTGGCGGGCGGCGGCTTCACCGACGCGGCGGGCAACAACAACACCGCCGCCACGCAGCTGAGCATGACGGTCGACACCGTCGCGCCGACGGTCTCCATTGGAATCAATGACACCGCGCTCACGGCCGGCGATGTCGCGACGGTGACCTTTACCTTCAGTGAGGTACCGTCGAACTTCACTGCAGCGGACGTTACCTATGACACCACCAGCGCAACCTTGGGCACGATTACAGCTACGGCCAATTCGAAAGTTTTCACCGCCACTTTGACGCCGCTGGCGTCGATCACTGACACTACGAACGTCATTACGGTGGGTACGGTATGGCAGGACCCGGCTGGCAACGCCCCGACTGCTTCAAGCAACTCTGTTAACTATACCGTCAACACCGCTGACTCGACGCCACCGACTGTAACAATAACCAGTACTCCACTGGGTAATACGATTGGCAATACCTCCACAGTAACGTTCCAATTTAGTGAAACAGTGACTGGCTTCGACCCCAGCAGCGCGACCGATGTTACATTGACACGCAGCACGCTCAGCAACATTATTCACGTAGACGGTGATACTTGGACAGCGACCTTAACTAGAACCGCTAACGGCTCTGTAAAGGTTGACGTGATAGCAGGTAGCTATACGGACTCGGCGCTTAACCCGGGCGCTGCAGGGAGTCTAGGACCCCTCAACCCCGCCGGCGTCGCCGGCGAGGCTATCAACCTCGCCCTCACCGATCCGTCACATGGCGGCGCGCTGATCACCGTCACGGTGAAGGATGTGCCTTCCGGCTGGACCATCGACGGCGCAACCCACAACGCCGACGGCAGTTGGACTATACAGACCAACGACCTGCACGGGCTGACGGTCACCACGCCTGCCGATTTCGCGGGGGCGGCGGTGCTCGACGTCTCGATGAATTGGACCAACGCAGACGGCACGACGGGAAACATGTCGATCGCCGACAATGTCGAAGCCTACGCACCGGGCTCGCCGATCTTCGCCTGGTCGGGTGACGACGTGCTGACTGGCTCGAGCGGCAACGATCTCTTCGTCTTCTCGCAGCCGATCGGCGCCGACACGGTGCATAATTTCGACGCCGCGGCCGACCAGATCGACCTCATCGGCTACAACGGATTGGCAGACTTTGCCGACCTCCAGGCGCATATCGCCGACGATGCCAACGGCAACGCGGTGATCGCACTCGGCGACGGGCAGTCGATCACCCTTGAGGGGGTGCACTCCTCGGCGCTCAACACCGGCAATTTCGTCTTCGACCAGACGCCGGTGGTCAACAATTCAGGCACCATGACGATCGGCGACGGCGCTCTGCTGCCACTGAGCGGCACGATCAACAACAGCGGCCTCATCTCGCTCGACTCTAGCGGCGGCGATACGCTGCTGCAGGTCATCCAGCATGGCGTGACCCTGCAGGGTGGCGGGCATGTCCTGCTGTCCGACAGCGCCGCCAATATCATCTCCGGCACGGGGCCGGGCGTCACCCTGGTCAATGTCGACAACACGATCTCGGGGGCCGGTCAGCTGGGCGGCGGGATGCTCAGTCTCGACAACAGCGGCACCATCATCGCCACCGGCTCGAACGCGCTGGTCATCGATACCGGAGGCAGCGTCGTCGTCAATTCGGGAACGCTGGAGGCAACCGGCTCCGGCGGCCTTACGATCACCGGCGGGCTGGCGAATTCCGGCATGATCTGGGCCAATGGCGGTAACATTGACATCAACGGCCAGGTCACTGGCGACGGCGATGCCACCATCGGCAATCTGTCGAAGCTGGAGTTCGGTGCGGCCTCTTCAACCGACGTCACGTTCGCGGCGAATGCTGCCGGCACATTGCAGCTGGACGATTCCTTCGATTTCAGCGGAAGCATCGCCGGCATCACCAATGACGACAAGGTGAACCTTGAAGACATCCTGTTCGGCACCGGAACGTCCGCTGCCTATCAGGCGGACCTCGACGGCGCCGGGGGAACGTTGACCGTCACGGACGGCACGCACAACGCCACGCTCCACCTGCTCGGCGTCTACGATGCCCACAGCTTCACACTTGCCGACGACGGCACCGGCAGGACGGTGGTGCAAGTGAGCGACTTTGTGATGTGAACCAAAAGGAGAGCCGCGCGGACAGCCGTGGCTCTCCTCATGCTGCGGGCTCCTGATTCAGCTTACGAATTAAGGTTTACGGCAGGAATAGGAAGGGACCACGTGGCCGGTTGGACGATCAGGAGTAGTATCGGTTCCGGGCGTGGACAGGGGGGCGGTTTTCCGCTGGGTATTTGAGTCTCGACAACAAATCCAAGATCGTGAAGGACGCGCTTCGCGCATGCCGCCGCTATTTCCTGGTTGCGGCGGCATTCAGTCTGGCGATCAATCTGCTCTATCTCGCGTCCCCGCTTTACATGCTGCAGATCTACGACCGGGTCGTCACCAGCGGCAGCGAAACCACGCTGGTGATGCTGACCTTGGTGTTGCTAGCGGCCTTCCTTTCGTTGGCCGGCCTCGATCTGGTGCGTGCCTCCATTCTGACGCGTGCCAGTGCGCGGCTCGACCGGCTGCTGTCGGCAAAGATCCTGGCCGCGTCGGTCGAGACCCCATCGCCGGGCTCCTCGCAAAGCCAGCCTATCCGCGACTTCGACACGTTCAGGCAGGTGATAACCGGCAGCGGCATCCACGCCCTGTTCGACCTGCCATGGTCACCCATCTACATCGGCATCATCTTCCTGCTGCATCCGTGGCTCGGCTTCTTCGCACTGGGCTGCTCGCTGCTCTTGATCGCCATGGCCGTGCTCAACGAGTATATCGTGCGTTCGCCGCTGAAGCAGGCCAATGATCTGGCGACGACCAACTATAACTTTACCGAAATGAGCCTCAGAAACTCGGAAGTCGTTCGCGCCATGGGGATGATCGACGGTCTCATCCGCCGCTGGGGACGCGACCGCAACCTGGCGCTGCGGCGCCAAGCGGAGGCAAGCGATCGCGCCGCCCTGATGTCCGGCCTGATCCGGTTCCTGCGGCTCACCATGCAGTCGCTGATCCTCGGCCTCGGCGCCTATCTGGTGATCGAGCGGCAGATCACCGGCGGCACCATGTTTGCGGCGAGCCTCTTGCTGGGCCGGGGGCTACAGCCGGTCGAGCAGATCGTCGGCCTTTGGCGCAGCCTGATCCTGGCCCGGGCGGCGTTGGCAAGGGTCGAGAAGCTGGTCGACGGGGGGGCGCTTAACGAAAGATCTTTCAACCTGCCGAAGCCCACCGGCAAGGTTTCGGTCGAGCAGGTCAGCTTTGCAATTGCCAGCCAGCAGAAAGTGCTTCTCCGCGACGTATCATTCCGGCTGGACGCAGGCGAGGCGCTGGGAATCGTCGGCCCTTCCGGCGCCGGCAAGTCGACGCTAGCGCGTCATCTCGCGGGCGTCATGCAACCCAGCCGCGGCACCGTCAGGCTGGACGGGGCCGACCTGTCGCAGTGGGGGCACGACGCGCTCGGCGACCACATCGGCTACCTGCCGCAGGATATCGAACTCTTCGCCGATACGGTCGCCGCCAACATCGGCCGCTTCAAGACCAATGTCGACCAGGAGGTGATAGCCGCCGCGCGGCTCGCCGGCGTTCACGAGATGATCATTCGGCTGCCGCAGGGCTACGAGACCCAGATCGGCGAAGGCGGCGCAGTGCTGTCGGGAGGATATCGGCAGCGGATTGCTCTTGCTCGTGCGGTATTCGGGACGCCGAACCTGATCATTCTCGACGAGCCGAGCTCCAATCTCGACGCCGATGGCGACCGCGCGCTGAGCGAGTGCGCGATCGAGCTCAAGCGCCGCGGCAGCACAGTGATCATCGTCTCGCACCGGCCTTCGACCTTGGCCAATGTCGACAAGATCCTTTTGTTGCGCGATGGCGCCGTCGAGGCCTTCGGCATGAGAAACGAGATCGTGGCGCTGCTCAACCAGCGCGCGGCTCCAATGGCGGTGGCAACCCAATGAGCTGTGGCCGGAGAGATCGATGAGCGACGGCGCCCTCACCTACCGGAGCCTGTCCGGCGAAACCGGTATCCTGGCCCCGGATTCGATCCGGGTGCCGGCCTCTGTCGGCCTGCTGATCATCATTGCCTTCTTCGGTATCTTCGGCGGCTGGGCGGCTTTTGCCCCGCTGAACGGCGCCGTGCTCGCCGACGCCATCGTCAAGGTGGAAGGCAATCGAAAGAGCGTACAGCATTTCGACGGCGGCACGGTGAAGGAGATCCGCGTCAAGGATGGCGACATCGTCAAGGCAGGCGATGTGCTGGTGGTGCTCGACGACACGCACGCCCGTTCCGAATTCAACCTCTATTCGCAGCAATATGCGTTGTTGCGCGCTACCGATGCCCGCATTCGTGCAGAGCTCGACGGCCATGAGGCAGTCGCCTTTCCGAAGGACATCACCGCTGAGCACCAGGCCTATCTGCAGGACGCGATGACCAACCAAATTGCCGACCTCGGGAGCCAGCGCGCCTCGATGGCCGGTGCCAAGCAGATCCTGCAGAAACGGATAGCCGAACTCGACGAGCAGATCGATGGAAAGCAGGCGCGCGTCGAATCTTTTCGTGCGCAGCTCAAGTCGACAATTGATGAAAAGGCAGGCCTCAACAAGTTGCTGAAGGCCGGCCTGACAACGCGCACGCGTGTCCTGGAGCTCGACCGCTCCGCCTCCGACCTGCAGGGCCTGATCGACCAGACTCTCGGCGATATAGCCGGAAACCGCCAGAGTAAGGCCGAGCTTGAAAGCCAGATTGCGCAGCTCACCAACGAGCGCCGCGCAAAACTCTCAACCATGCTGATCGACGCCCAGTCCAACCTCGCCGACCTGGTACCGAAAATGTTCGCCGCGCAGGCCACGGTCGACCGCGCCGAAGTGCGGGCGCCCTATGACGGCCAGGTGATGAATCTCACCGTTTTCTCGACCGGCGCGATCGTCGCCCCCGGCCAGACCATCCTCGACATCGTGCCGACTAGGAATTCGTTGATCGTTCAGGCGCAGGTGAAGGTCGAGGACATATCCAGCCTGCGCGCCGACATGACGGCCGAGGTCCGGTTCACGTCCTACAAGCAGCGTTCGATACCGGTCATTCATGGACGGGTCACCCGCATTTCGGCGGATCGCGTCACCGACAGCAAGACCGGGCTTCCCTACTATCTTGCCGACGTAGCGGTCGATCCCGCGGAATTGGCCGGGGCCCCACAGATTGCGCTTTATCCGGGCATGCCGGCGTCAGTCATGATCGTCACCGAGGAACGCACCGCACTGGACTACATTTTAGGCCCCCTGGTTGTGTCGTTCCACTCCGCGTTTCGCCAGAAGTAACGAGCTTCGCGCCCAACATATTCGCGTTTTTTCAATTTGCGGACGCGGTCCAAGGTAGGTGGCGAGACCCATCTTATTCGATGGTCTGCGCCATCTCCAAGGCGGCCCAACCCATCCGGGAGCTTATTTCGATTTCTGGCGATTATGGTTGGGGTAGTTCCATGTTGCACGAACTTTCCGGCTCTGTGTCGCTTAAATCCTTTCTTTCCGGGCATGTCTCGGCCCATTCCTTGCTGTCCCTGCAACATGGCTGCAACACGAATTAATATGTTTGTTCGTGTATGTTCGTGCAAAAATCCATCGCATTACCGATCGGCCTCCTCGTCAAGGCAGGCATCGTTGATCTGACCAACTACGATCGCGCTGCCAACTACGGCGCGATGCTCTGGATGACCGCGAAGGTCCAGAGCCCAGAAGGCGAGCAAGCACAACGATTATGGACTGAGAAGGGTAGCCAGGCGTTCGATGCTGAAGGGCGTGACGAGCGGATGGGACGGCGAACTTAGCCACAGTTGGCGCGAGCAGCGGCCGGCACGAAGCCCGAACAGCAGACTTCTCCGGTGCGCCAGCGCCGACGCCGCAGTCAAACGCCTGCGCAGGAAGCTTTCGTCGCTACCGCGCGCACGTTCCTAGAACCAGCGTGACTGACGTTGCATACCGCCCGCCGGGGGCGCCCAGATCGACCCGAAAGCTCCTGCATCCGTCGGTGGAAGGGATGATTGGACGAGAAGTCGGCCATGTCGACCTTGTTCTGATTGTTGGCCGACTGGGAGATGCGCGGCGCGATCTCCTCGATGTCACCATCGTCCAGAATCTCGATAATCTTGAGCGGCACTTGGAGGCGGCTCGCGTCCACATCCTCCTTGCGCCACGCGCGGAAGATCGAACCGGTCGTCTGCCGCCGTTGACGATCCGGAAGTCGTCGGCTGCCAGGAGATCTGCCGTGCCATCGCCATGATCCAGAATGCGAAGACCGGTCGCCGTGACAGCCAGGCCATTGTCGAACGCGAGGAACATCTGAGGCTCATCGATGGATCGTTTTCCGGATGACTTGATTCACCTTGCCCTTGAGCTGAAGGAAACTGCGGACGTTCCGCTCGAGCAGCCTGGGGCCATGTAGCCGGTACATCTCGACCAGCAGATTGCCCGGCATCATTGTGAGAAGGCAGCCGTATCCGCTGTTCGGCTGGCTGGCGATGACACATCTGAGCAAAGCGCCCAGCTCGCGGAAGTCCACATGGATCGCTCTTCGATCGCCCGGCCAATGCGATCCGCATCGCCGCCGGACAGGCATCGGGGAAGAGCTAAAGACGGTGCTGGTCGAGAGCTTGACTAGGTACCAATGAAGGGGGACTTTACGATTTTCGCACCCTATCCCACTCGCGACCGGCGTCGAAACCTGCGCCAGTATGGCGCCCATCTGTACGGCCTTGTTGCCCGCGTTCCATTGGTACAAGAGATAGCCAAAGTCGACAAAGCCGAGCAGCAGCGTCAGCAGCAACGGCATGGCAACGGCCATTTCAACCATTGTAGCGCGCGGACTGATCCGCGCCGAATTTTGTCTTAGCCGTCACCATCCGAAGACTCGCTCCTGATGCGACACGGTTATTGTGAGAGCCCGGAAGCCCAGATAGCTCCAAAGCCCTAGATCGCTGTATGGGAATGAAGTGCTGACCTCTACGACATCCAATGTGCTGGTGCTGCTGAGGTATAGTTCGGTGCCAGTGGAGACATCGACCGCGTCAGCGAAACTCTTGGTGACCGTGACCTGTCCATTGGTCCAGCCTTTTACCCTCGCGATGCTGCCGGTCACAGTGCCATTTACAGCCAGGTTCGTTCCCAGGGTAACGCATTGGCCCAGTTGCTGTCGTTACAGCGGGCCACGTAACGCGCGCCGTCCTCTACACCAGCCTCGAGCAGAAGGCGCGTGTTCAGGATGTTGGACAATTCGAACACACCCGCCGACAAAAGCAGCATTAAGGGTACGATGAGCGCCACCTCGACCAGTGCAGCGCCGTTCTCGTCGCCTCTGAAACGCCGGGTGATTTGCCTAAGCCTGATCATCTGCTCTACCGGTAGAGCTGGGCTTCATTGCGCTGAAGCTTCTTCAGCGTATTCTGACCGACGACCGTGCTGATGTCCTCGGTCTCGCCGTAAATGTCGGCGTTGGGCACACCGCCCGCCGGCTCGGTTACGAACACGTTGGCAAAAGCCTGCACTGGCAAAGTCTGCCCACCACCTTGGACTGTGTTGGCCACGCAGTCGATGATTGCCACGTAAAGCAGTCTTCTGTCGGCACCCTGCGTCGTCGTGTTGCACTGAGGGGCAGTCGCCTCCTGCCCGCTCTTCAGGGCGGGATTGGCAATTTCAAACTTGTAGACACAGTATCCGCTGGGATTTGCGCCGCACGAGGTAATCACCCCGGCAGTGCTGGCGCTCCCATGGTTGACGGTCCAGTAACCTGCGAAGTCCCAGCTGCCATCGCCCAGCACGCCTGCCTGCGAATGGGCGCCGGCGGGTTAGGTGTGGGATCGGTCTTATATGGCTCGCCATTGTCGTAAATGTCGAAACGGGTGTTGATTCCGGCATTTACTGGAGGAATGTTGCCCGGGCGGGCTTTTTACGCCGTTCTGACTATAGCAGGCAGGCGGGCTGGTCACCGCGAACATTTCAGTAAGCGTGGCCGTCGATTTGTCGCCCTGCGGCGATGACAAGAACCCATAGTTGCCGGGACCATATTGTGCGCTGGAGCCGCCGGTCTGCTCCTTCAGTCAAATCATCGGCTTAGTGGTTCCCGACACGGCTGTCTGGAGAGCGCCGATAGACGTATAGGGATTGCAAATGAACATCGGTGTGAATTGACACAGGGCGTTGTTAAACCGTGCCACCGCCTGCGTCTGCCGGTTCATGGTGTCATTGCTTCCGACAAAACTCGCCGGGAAGATTGTAGCAAACGCGATGGAGTTGACGGTTACCTCAGCGAATCTCGCCGCCTTCGGATCTGTGGTGCTCCAGTTAACGCCGTTTTCGTCCACGCCGGCGGCGTTGAGCCCGATGCTGTCACTGGCGGGAATGCCGGACAGGTAGGTGACGGTCAGGTCGGCGGGAACCAGCTTGTGATAGTCAGCGGTAGAAAATTTCGTGGCATTTGTCTTCAGAAGATTGTCGCGAGCCCGGTTGGCCCTGGTAATCCGTATTGCCATCCAGCTCGGCCGCTGCCGCCAGCACAAATGCATCGGCGCCTTTCTGCATATCGTTGTGAAGACTATTGGCCCGGCTCATGTCGATCGCCAGAAGCGCGAAGCCAACGAGCACAGGCAGCATGATTGCGACAAGGATCATCGCTATGCCGCGTTGATCATTCCAGAACGCCCTAATGGTCCCCAACATGACCTTACTCTCTGCTTCCTTTGCACCAGGGCCCTCGCTCACCCAGCGCAACGCAACCGCATCCTTCTGTTCAATTCGCTCCGTTGGTCACACCCGACCCGCCGACATTGACCGTTATCGCAGGCGGTGGCGGTGGTGGCGGTGGAAATTTGTAGCTCTGGGCAACAAGCGCAGCCCGCGTGCCGTCGCCTTCGATATGTGTGTTCTTCGAGTTCGGATTGAACGGATCGACCGTCTGCAGCAGCGAATTGAATTTTTGCGTGTCGCCGGCGGCCAGGGTGACCGTGTCGTAGTGGTTCAGATAGTCCGCAGCGCAGCCCGATAGGGCGCCGGCGCACAGAAAGAGGATCAAGGCGCTATTTCTTGACATAGAGCATCTTGTCCTTCGATTTGAAGTCCAGCATGTGGCCATAGGGGCCGGTGACGCCGTCGCCCGTTTCATATTTTCGGATCATGTCCTTGTTCACCTCGAGCTGACCAAGGATGAAGAACTCCGGGTCATTGGCCGGCCGTGTCTTGTCGAACGGGGTCGCCAGCTGCTCGCCAGGCTTCACCGGCCGGACGATGTGCGGCGTGACGATAACCACCAGTTCGGTCTCTTCCTTCTGGTTGCTCGAATTGCGGAACAGCGCACCGATGACCGGCACCTGGCCCAGCCACGGCACCTGGTTCTGCAGCTTGGTGGTCTTGCTGGACAGGAGCCCGCCGACCGCGAAGCTCTGGCCGTCGCGGAGTTCGACGACGGTTTCCAGCTTGCGGTTGGTGAAGATCGGGTCGCCGGCGGTGGTGAAACCGGTGAGGTCGCTCACTTCCGGCGCCAGCTTCATATGGATCTTGCCGTCGTCGAGTACGACTGGCGTGAACAGCAGATTTACGCCAAATTGCTTGTACGTGATGGTTATCTGGCCATCATTGCCCACGACACGGATAGGCACTTCGCCGCCGGCGTTGAAGCTGGCTGGCTCACCGGACAGAGTGGTGAGATTGGGTTCTGCCAGCGTGCGCACGACCCCCTTGGCCTCAAGCGCTTCAATGATCAGGTCGACCTTGATGTTGCTGTCGATGACGCGGGTGATCAGCGCCGCGAAGGGATTGGTGTTCGACAGCAGGCCGGTGATCAGGCTGCCGGGCCCCAGCACCACATCATCTTCGTCGACGGCAGCAACGCGCGTGCCTGTACGGGTCGTGCCGCTGCGATTTGTGCTCTTGATCGACACACCGAGGTCGCGGCCAGCATTGCGCTTGGCTTCCAGCACGCGGACCTCGAGATTGACCTGCTGGCTATCATCCACAATGACGGAATTGATGATGGCGTCGGGACCTTCCTATGCTTGTGAATCTTCCTCTTGTCGCCGTTGCTCCCCTTGCCGATTGGGTGGGTCATCGAGCCGAGCAGAAGGCGCTGTTGAAGGCAACGGACGGGTTGAGCCAGTCACCAGACGACGTGCTCGGCGACATCGGGATTTCCCGTGACGACATCACGACGTTTGCGTTCCGCAGCCCGGCGTCGAGACGTAGGGGCTGAGCAATAAAAAGCCCGCCACCTGAGGCAGCGGGTTCTCTTTCGGAAATGATGAGCTGCCTTTTACGGCCGGCCTTCATGGGGCGGGGTTGCGGATGCCTCTGGCCGGACATTCGACGTCATTGAAGCGAGGCACTCCTCCAGACGTTCCAGCCGCGCCTTCTGGCATCGCAGTGTGTGCGCGACGTCATGCAGCCTGGATTTACCCTGAGAGTTGGCGGCAGCGATCAAGTCTATTTGGAGCCGACTGATCTCGCTCCGCAGATCGCGAGCGTCAGCTTCCATCAGACCCCTGATCCATCCAGCCCCGCGCATTCCAGCACACCATCCACCGAGCCCTGCGTCGCACGATAGCACCGAGTTTGCTAACAACCATGCCATGAACCTTCTCGAATTTTATGCATTGCTAATATATGAAAAGCCCGCCACCGTCAGGCATCCGGGCAGTTTTTGCCCGTTCGGATCGATCTGTGAGGTTTGTCACAGACGCATCGACGTGTCGGCGTAGGCTACGTACAGTTTCCTGCAGCGGTAAAGGGAGTGGTACGATGCTTGTGAACCTTCCTATGCTTGTGAATCTTCCTCTTGTCGCAGTTGGTCCCCTTGCCGATTGGGTCCGTCATCGAGCCGAGCAGAAGGCGCTGTTGAAGGCAACGGACGAGTTGAGCGCGTCACCAGACGACATGCTCAGCGACATCGGGATTTCCCGTGACGACATCACGACGTTTGCGTTCCGCAGCCCGGCGTCGAGACGTTGGGGCTGAGCAACAAAAAAGCCCGCCACCGTGAGGCAGCGAGCCAAATTATTCGAGAATTAAACTGGATCGTTCCAGGTTCTGTAGCGCGGGAAGCGCCGGTAGCCGAACACCCGGCCGAGGATGCGAATGCAAGAAGATGGCCCTCGTCCGCACACCAGGGAATCGAGAAGGAACGTCTCGTGCAGACTTCCCTTGGCGGCAAAGCGACCCCCATAGCCTCGCCCGTGATTGTTGCGCCAGCTCATGGGTTGCGATGACCGCCTCCAAACATAGCGACCACAACGCACCCGTCCTCCAGTTCCGCGTCTGGATCAATGATAAGGCTTTCAGCCCGAAGCTCGGGGTAGGTGTCTGTCACCGCAAACACGTTGTAGGCCCACTTGCTGGCGGCACTGCGAGGCAAAACTGCTGCCCCAGGGCCACGGCATTGAGACCACGTTTGTAGGCAAAGCTTCGCCATCCGCCGAAGCGGCGATATTCTTCAACATTGAGATTGCCCCCCTTGGGCTCGCGGCTTGATTGCCGCTGGGGCAGCGTGGGGTATCTGTTTATAGACCGCGACATCGCCGAATGGTTCGCGGTTCGCTCTGCCGAACAGAACAAAGGCGAGGCAGTTGTTGTGACGGCAAAGGTTCGGAAGGGCGGCGTTCGGCTTGCAAAGGCCAGTGAGAAAGAGGTTGTGACCGTGCCGAGACGGTCGCGGGCTATCAGATGCCGTCGACGTTCTCTTGAGCAGCGACCGAAATTCGACTAGTTGAGTCAGCCGCTTCCGATGATCGCCAGTATATCAAGCAAACGACCAGCCCGGCGTACCCGACTTGCAGAACGATCAGCGCAAGGACCGCACAGCCGAGCGCGGTCCAAATTGAACCGGCTTCGATGTAGGTCCAGATCGCCACAATGATCGCAGTGGCAGACATGCCGACCAGAAACTGTGGAAAATACATTCCTCACGCATTTCATTAATTTAGCGATTGCGCAATTAGCTGATTCTAAAATATCGCTGCAGCATGATGTCGCATCGGCTAGCGCTACCCATCCATAGAAATGGCCGCTGCAGTCTTTGGGTGTGGGGGCCGCACCGGCCACCGCGCGGGAAGATCCAGCCCCCCGCATATGATCATATTAGCGATCACGCAATTAACCATGTAGGCGATCCCAAGCCGAAACTCAGGGGATCCCTCTTGAAGGCTCAAACGAGAGGACAAGCTAATACCCTCGAGAGGCGTGGGCATGGACGACGGTATGGGCGAGCATCTTGGGGTTTTCGACCTTGACGCTTTGCGCAAGGCTTTCCTCGAGTTCGTAGAAGAGCATAAAGCCACGGATCATCCTGAGTGGGGCGAACTCGCCAAGCTGTTCCTCGAAAAACAACGAGAGCGGCACCAAGAACCGGACCCTACCCAGCCGGAGGGGTGAACGCACCAGCGCTGTGTGACCGGACCGGCGCAGAAGCCATGACCAGAACAAACCGGGGATTCACGGATTCGCGGTTTCGATCTACATTTGCTCTGAGATGGCATTGGCGTGGCGCTGGCCGGTTAGGTAAGCGAGCCCCTTGTCAGGCAGTCCGGCATGTAGAACATGCCGGCACGTCGGGGAAGCCTTCAGGCTAAGTCCGCCCTTTCGGCGCCACGACGATTCACTTCGATAATCAATTCGAAGACGCTTTCAAGCTCGCCGTTGATCTGGTCGGCAGGAATGCCGGCCTTCTCGGCAGCTGTCATCAACTGGTCTTTCAAGTCGCCAACCGAGATGGGGTCTCCCCGCCCCACAATGGGCAGTTGTTTGGCTACCCACTTGTCGAGAAACTTCAGGCCACGGACGCTCATTTATTAGCAACCTCTCATCCTTGACGCCGCACCCGCCCCGGGCCGGGTGATACCCGATCGCATAAGCGTGACGATTCCTCCTATGACTTCCCGCATTCGGTTGTCGATTCGACTTCGAAGGCCGTGATCGGCCAGCATATGGAATTAGTCGGCCCGGTCACGCGCATCGACGGCGACAAGGTAACCGTCAGCCTCTGGCCACTGGTGACTGTCGACGCCGAGCACGTGCGCGTTGTTGAGAGCCATGTGGGGTCGCCACGGCGAAAAAAGCCGATTGTTGACAAAGCCTAACGGCGCTGCTTGAGGAGATCAAAGGCCTCGTCGCAGGGGCAGCCGCCGGAAAGAATGGGATTCGGGCCGCTTTGGATAATTATGCGGTTCCCGAGCCAGCACCGCGACAAGTACCGAGCAGTCGAGTTCCTCGTTGAACGAAAAGTGCGGGTCGGCCTCTGGCAAGATCTGACCCAAGCGTAGCGATTTCAACCTGGCTGTCTTGGCGGCACGTTCTGTGCATTCAACCTCATTGATCGCTTTCGCGGACCGCACTGCACCTCTGCGTTCTCCCAGCCAACACATTTCCTGGTAGCCTCATTCTCACCTCCCCCCAACGCAAATTTCTACATTCGGACGAACCATGTCGCCCTTCATTCTGATGAAGCCCAAGCTCAAGCAGCGGACCAGATGGCCGCGATTGTGGGCTCGCACCGACCGGCGAGGTGATGCGAGCCCGGCCGAGTCTCGCGGGACCCTGGACAGGGACAGCACCGAGTGGCTGGTGTCGGCGCTCCTCGAGTTCCTCATGGAAGGCAAACACCCAGAAACACCAAAGATGACTGTTGAACCGGCCGCTGACGCCGCCAGAGGCCGCGACCAAGTTCTAACCGCCATTTTTGAAGGCATAGCAGCAGCCTATGAAGCCAACGCTCTATGAAAACAATGATCCTTTGGACAATTGCGCGACCTTTGCAGAGACGGCACTAGCGTCGCTGGAGTCGACTGGCTTCAGAGTGGTGCGTTAAGCCACCTTTGCTGCCTGCACGGTTTCGGGCGAACCGTGCAGGTTGCCCAATGGGGCGACAGTGGAACAAACTGAGGATCCATTCCCGGAGTTCCGATTTAGAATCATTCCATGGAGACGGTGTTCGATGATATCGCCAACGCCCTCAGAGAGCCCCGCTCAGACGTGTGGCGCCCAGTCCGCGCCTTCGCCCTCGATCTTGCCGCCAAGCTGTTCCTTGGCCTCGCTGTCGGCCTAGGCGTTTGCTTTGGAATGGCGCTGGCTGGTTAGCTATCTCGCTGCGGCCGACTTAAGTGCGACAGCAGCAAAATCTGCCGTTGAGTTTCCCGAAAACGTAGCAGTCTCTGATTCAGCGGAGGTCGAACTTGTTGATGCATGGATGCCAAGGAAATCCTTTCCACAAAGGGCACTAAAATCTTCGGTGACATTGCTCATGGACCCGGAGGTGGTGCCGGAAGCGATGAGCGAGATAAAAGCGATGCCATCGGCTGGAATGGTGATGGTAATCCTGTCGCCGCTTTCTGCAGCTATCGCGGCAGGTATCTCAGAAGCTCCAACCACTCTGTAAATCTGCGCCGTGACAGACGGGTTGCCGCCATCAAAAGTGAACCCGATGTCGGTCGACGTTGTGTTTTCCAATATGTCGCCGCTGCCGGCTGATATGAGCCAGATCTCGGAATTGGCGCTTGAGGGCACATCATGACTGCGCACCAGGCGCCTTGCCCGAAGGTCGCCGACAGTTACGGTATCCAGCGTCCGCAACTCCCCGAAAAACTTCCATGAGACTTCGAGCCAGATATCCCTACCGGTAGCAACAGCACCAAGGTTTTTCGAGGGCGCCTTAACCGTGGGGCCAGGGACGAGCCCCCATTATTAAAGGCCGAGACAGCCGAGACCATGATCGGTGACGAGCGCCGTAAATTCTGAAAGCCAATGATCGCCGCCGTGATCGCCAACGCCGCCAGGACAAGGGCAATCGCTATCCAAACAACTGACCGGCGTCGATTTCGCATCGTTGCCCCAACCCTAGGGGAAATATCAACGTATTAGCAACTGCTTGTATTTCTCGTGAACCAGGATCATTCTTGCCGCACGGAGGCCACCAGTAACGATGGAAAGGGGAACGTCATGGAATCCGTTTGCTACGCCCAAAGCTCGATCTGTTTGCTGTCGCTCTTAGTCAACACCACGATGGCGCTTATTGTTTTGACGCCATTCGCAGCGACGCGCCTGCTGGTGTTGAGGATGCGCGCGGACTCGGGCCGAAACCTTCAACTCGCTTAAGGCGCCGTGGGCAAACCACGTTACCGAGGCGCAGATCATGCGAATATTTCTGTTGATCCTTGCCGCTGTCGCCGTGTTCTACATCTGGGACAACGTGGCGAACAAAGGGCTGTACACTGCCCAGATTGAACGCAGCGTGGGTCTAGTCGCAGGCTTCAAACTCATAAACTAGCGCATCGCGATTGGTTGCACATCATGGCCAGAAGGTTGCCGCAACCATCAGACTGCACCGATGTGGGCCATGAAATCGGCAATGACGGTGTCCCTCTCGGGTGCGCTCGGTACCGTCGAGAAGGTTGCAAGCTCAAAAATCTTGCGGTCGAGATAGCCGCCAACCGATTTGCCGAGGCACATCTTGCGCGTCGTCAAACCGTTGATGGTATTACCCGACGCCACGGACGCCTCGATGCCGCCATTGACGGAGAATAGAGGCTCCCGCCTTCGTGGCGCCATGTCGTCACCACAGGCACGCCGGTCGAAATGGCAGTACTGGGAACCTGCCAAGGGTACGACACGAAATTCGATCCTTGGCCAATGGGCCCCGGGATAGAAGTGCCATTTGCAAATAACCAGCGTCGTCACCCCATAGGATGTCATTGTTAGCGGCGTTGCCTGCGCCAGTGTTGTTGGTGTTGTTGGTGTTGATGGCATCGATGTAGCCCGAACAGATCACAAAGCCGGACGACAGCCTCACGAAATTGGAGATGCTCGCGCCTATCAGTTGGCTGGTGATGCCGTTGAAATCGGCGCATGTCCGGCTGATTGGACCTGCAGTTGTAACGGCCGACTGCGCACTGGTGACCCCAATCTTCTCGAAGTGCCGGCCGCCGCCGGTCTGGTCCTTGAAGGAATCGGTGCCGGGCGTCGGAATCTTCGCCGTGGCAGGGTTGTCGATGTTGGCTTCGATCTTCAGTGCTTCGAGCCTGCCGCTCAGACTCGGCCGAGCGTCGGTTCTTTGCGGTAGGCATTTCCGCCGCGACGAATTCCGAGGTCGGTCTCGGGAGCTTCAGTGCTGATCTGAAGTAAGCGGCGCTGGCCGTTTTCGAAGAGCGAGATATCTTGGCAGCGATGTTCATTGCCATTATGTCCATCGCAAGCGCGATGCGTCCCGTCGCGTTTGTCACGTTTGCCGAAAATATTCCCGCATAGCCGCTACCTCGGCTTTCCATCTGCCGCCGACGCGCCGGCCGAAACCTTTCCGATCTTCTCGCCGAGAGCCTCGGCGGCAACCGCCGTCTCGACCCAATCTCCAGAACTCCGATCCTCGAACTCCGTTTCGATCTCAGCGACGAGCGCCGCTATTTGCGCGAGTTGGCGTCTGATCGCTGCGAGTTTGCGCACGGTGCTCATGGGCACGTCTCGATCGATGCCGGAACCAAAGTCGTTGAGCAAAGTTTCCTTACCGAAGGGCGTTTTAGGTTTTTGGAGAACTCGAAATGAAGACCATCATCCTTGGCGCATTGACGCTTTGCTTGGCTGCGCCTGCGGTCGCGTCCGCAGAAGAAGGCATCGTCGTCCAGACCCAGCGACATCACCACCGCCATTATTGGGACGACAACAATAACGACCGTGTGGTCATCTATCGGAACGGACACCGTCTCCATCGCCGCCATCATGGCGAGCAGGCGTTTTACGACAATGGCGAGCGCGCCTGGCGCCGGCATCATCACCGGTCCAGCGACTTTGTGGTCACCGGATCGATCAACCGTACGATGCATCACCGCCGTCACGTCGTCATTCAGCAGGACGACAACAGCGATTATGACACCGACTATTGATCGCAGTCTAACGGCCCGGCCTTCGACGAGAGCCGGGCACCGGAGGGAGGGGTTTCGCCATGACGATGCTGTTTCAATCCTTGGACTTGGACGGTCACAAGCGCAGCGAGCTTTACCATGCGGCGCGGTTGTCGATGCTCCAATGTCGTGTGTTGACGCGCTTCGATCGGGTCGAAGAGGCTGCCGATAAGGTGCAAGCAGCGGCTGAGTTGTTCGCTGAGGCGGCTCGACCTGTCGGAAGCACTCAAACGCTCGGTATGTGAGCGCCAAGTCGGCGGCGGAACCGGCAGGCGGCAACGCGCGTTGCCTTTGCATGGTCGACTATCTCAAATCGGTACTGAAGGAACTGTGTCCTGCCTGGCTCATGCGGAAGGCGGGCGTCGTAGACGTTCGCCCTGTTGAGCAGCAGCCAGCCATAAGCGATCTAATAGGTGCGGCGCCGCCGACGCGATATCGTGGGCCGGTGCGGTCCGAGCCTCCCGACCACAGGCTTAACGAGTCCATAAGCAAGCGCAATTCGGGCTGACCCGCGACGCAGAAAGCTCGAAAAGCTTCCAGGACCCCCAACAAACTGGACGACGCAAACGACGCAAACTGGACGCCGCAGACAACAATCAGGTTCACGGACATCCTGGTGAGCATTCGCATTGGAGCGGATAGTATCGTCGGCAAAAGAGGGTCCGAAAAGGCCTTTCGGCAGCTCCCTCGTAGGAACGAAAAAAGAAGAGAAGCGGAACTTGCGTGTGCAGTATTTGCACACGAACCCTCATAAACATTTGATTTGATTTTCAGCATCTGTTTAACATCAGAACCTTAGAACCTGCCGCACACGCTGCGTCAGCAAGACCTTCCTGCAACGCGACGTTGCGCGGCGCCGGGGCACCGACACCAAGTCGATCGCAGTGAGACGCCGACAAAGCCCTGTTAGCGCGCCTGAAGCCTTCGGCGAACTCATCGACCTCCATATCGACGACATGTGCGATGTAGGCAAGTCCCCTCGCCGCTCCAAGGCCGCAGCCCTCGCTATGCTCCGAACATCTGGGGAAGTGCAGCATCGCCACCCTCGATCGCGAACGGCTCGTTCGCATCGGTCGTGATCGAGCCGCCCAGGGTGCCGGACGATGAGTCTCGGTATCGACATCACCTAGGGAAAGTCGTTGAGCGTCGTTCCTGGATGATCTGCCTGGTCGTGATCGCGACAGCCGCTGGCGAGAGCCGCCAAACACGCATGAGATTGTCTGAAGCGGAGGACCATCCATGGAAGGACCCATTTCGAGCTATTTTGCATCGATTGAACCCGTGGGGCCCTGACGTTTTCTGGACCGCTTGCTGCATCCGGCGCGGCATTTCAAACATCCCCACGACGTTTTGGCCGATGTTGCCCTGGACGATCAGGAGAAGCGCGCCATTCTTTCGCCATGGGCATCGGATGCCTGCGCCGTAGAATCCGTGCCAGCGCTTCGCATGCTGCCGCGAGCGGGTGAACCGGTCAGCTTCGACACGATCATGGATGCGTTGCAACAGTTGGATCAATCGGATGAGCGTGCCGGTCCTGACTGCAGTGACAGCGCGGCAGTGGCCGCGTTCGTACCATTCGTCGATCGGATTTAAGGGCGACGTAGTTGTTCTTGCACCATGGACCCGTCGGCGAGTGACCCCGCCGGCGGAAGGGGTGGCATTGGTGCGTTCGCCCAGATTGCCGATGAAAATTTTCCTATTCTTGCTCTTGAAGGTGCAAGTCGCGATTCTAAATTGATGGTCGCCGGCCGCCCAATGGGGCCGGCAACACCAGGAGGCGGCAAGGCTCTTGGGCGCCTTCTGTTGTCCATGTTGCTCAAAGGAGGATGTGGCTATGAAGACAAACCTCGATTTTACCCCTCTATACCGGTCCAGCATCGGCTTCGACCGCATGGTCGACATGCTTGAAAGTGCGAGCCGTGTGGCCTCGTTCGACAACTGGCCGCCCTACGATATCGCCAAGGTTGATGATGATCAGTATCGCATAACGATGGCGGTCGCCGGTTTCCCGCAGGACCAGCTGACCGTCACCCACCAGCCCAACATGCTGGTTCTGAGCGGGTCGCAATCCGGCGATGAGAACGGCCAGTATCTCTATCGCGGCATCAACGGGCGCGCTTTCGAGCGTCGGTTCGAACTGGCCGATCATGTCAAAGTCGAGGGCGCCAGCCTTGAGAACGGGCTGCTGAGCATCGATCTCAAGCGCGAGGTTCCCGAGGAGATGAAACCGCGCAAGATCGAAATCTCCAGCGGGGCTCCCATGCCGAAGATCGAGGCTCCCAAGATCGAGACCGACAAGCTGGCCGCCTGAGCAATCCACTATGAAGGCTTTCGCTTGAGCCGGGCGTCCCGTCCGGCTCAGAGACCTACGAAAGGAGAAAGACAATGAGCGTACGTGACTTGATCCCCTGGGGCCGGGGCAACGGAAACTCGGCGCCCAGTCTCTTCCCCGACGGAGATCGAGACCCCTTCGTCTCCCTCCACCGGGAGGTAAACCGGCTGTTCGATGACGCCTTCCGCAGCTTTGGCGCCAGACTGCCGGCCTTCGGTCCCTCTTTCGCCGCCAGTTGGCCGAGTGTCGAAATCTCCGACACGGACAAGGAAGTCCGCGTCATGGCGGAAATACCTGGCCTGGACGAGAGCGACATAGAAGTCCTGCTGGAAAATGGGGCGCTCAAGCTTAAAGGCGAGAAGCGTTCCGAGACCGAGGACAAGGACCGGCAGTTCTCCGAGCGCTTCTACGGTCGCTTCGAGCGCCTCATTCCGCTCGGCTACGAGGTTGAAGAAGACAAGGTCAACGCCGCCTTCAAGAACGGGGTGCTGACCGTGACGTTGCCCAAGACCGAGCGGGCGCAGGCGAAGGCCAAGCGGATCGCAATCAACGGGAAGAACTGACGGATGCAGTATGGGTGGCGGCCCTTACGGCCGCTGCCCGTGCGACCCTTCATAACGGGAAGGACAGGCAATGGAGACAGTTCAAAGCAGCGACAACAGAAACCTAACCAAGACGTCCGTCCGGCCGGACAATGACAATCGGCCTCGTCTAGACGGGCCGGCTTTGTCAATGGGACGGTCAGTGTTTCCGGACGGCGCAACGGCGCGGATCTACCAGCCATGCCGCCCGGCCATGACCTCGGCAAAGCCCCGCAAGGCCTGGCGATTGGTCTTCGAACGCCGCACAGCCCCGTTCATCGAGCCGCTGATGGGCTATACCGGTGGCCGGGACACCCTGACCCAGGTTGAACTGAACTTTCCGACGCTGGAAGCGGCGATCCGTTATGCCGAGCGTCAAGGCCTCAACTATGTCGTGCAGGCTGCACCTCCTGCTTCCCAGGCCAAGGTCACGCGCCAGCATGCATCGGAGGAGAAACAGGCCTTTTCCGACCTGGTTTGGCAGCGGCTGCAGTTGGCTTGGCTCCAGGCAAGCCACGGCTATGGCGCCGGCGCACAGGCAGCGCACATACAGACGGCGCTTTCCGAGCCGGAGACATTCTACGCCTCTCCGATGGAGGTTGTGGATGACCCGGTGCTCGCACCCGACGAGAAACGCGCTGTGCTCAAGAACTGGGCCTGGAACGAGTACCTGATCGACCTGGCCACCGCCGAAGGCATGCCGGAAAATGCACGCCCGTCGCGATTGGACGAGGTCGAACTCGCCTTGCTGGCCTTGGAAGTCCGAAACCGGGGCTTCCAGACCAGGACCAGCCCGGTGCACTCCCGGATAGCCGCATGATAAGGCAAGAAGGAACCCACTGATCGTCTTCGACGCCCAACGGACCATCCCGAAACCCTTCCCGCTTGCGGTCGCGGCAGCGGGCGGGCGCGCGCCGACAACTTTCCCAATGCGTGGGCGCCCGATTGCGCCTCGGCAGAACTCGGCCCAGTTGTTAGGATCGCGCTGATATGGACTCCAATGAATTGGCGACAGAGGTTCCTATGTATCAATCCTTCAACGGCTCCGCCCATCCCCTGGCACCGAAAGAGATCGCGATCGCTGCCGTCCCCGAAGACGAGCGTGTCTGGGTCCCACAGGCGGAGGGCGTGTGGTTCCGACCACTTATGCTCAACACAATGCAAGGGCAGTGGTGCAATCTGCTCCGCGTACGCCGGGCCGGGATATTAAGCCGTCATCTGCATCCGGCCCCCGTGCATGGCTATGTGATCAAGGGGCGTTGGCACTATCTTGAACACGACTGGGTGGCAGAGACGGGATCTTACGTTTTCGAGCCGCCCGGTGAAATCCACACGCTCACGGTTCCAAGCGACGTGCCCGAGATGATCACCTTCTTCAACATTTCCGGCTGCATGGTTTACCTGGACAAGGATAACAAGCAGATTGGTTTCGAGGACGTTTTCACCAAGATCGACATGTGCAGAAATCACTATGCGAGCGTGGGTCTCGGTGACGATTTCGTCGATCAATTCGTACGGTAGACATCCGCCCGTTTGCCTTCCGCTGCGGTGAGTTCGCGGTCCGCCACAGAGGCGAAACGAGGAGATATTGGTGACCGACTCCATATGGGCCATGCCCTTCTTCGCGGGCAAGACCGTCGTCATTACCGGAGGCACGACAGGTATCGGAAACGGCATCGCCATGGCGTTCGCCGAGGCCGGGGCAATTGTCCACGCGACGGGGGCCACGGCCGCCGAGGTAGCGGCCGCTCGTGCATACGGCACCGCCGTCTCGTATTCAGTACTCGACGTCCGGGACATGACTGCGGTCGAAGGATATTCCAGTCAGTTCACATCCGTTGCAGCGCTCGTAAATTGCGCAGGGGTAAACCTGCGCGCCGCCGAATTCACTGTCCAGGGTTTCGAAACGGTGGTCGATATCAATCTCACCGGCTCCATGCGGAGTGCGAGCGCGTTCCGAGGGGCACTCTCGAACGGGGGCGCCATCGTCAACATCGCCTCGATGTTCGCGTTTTTCGGCGCGGCTCATGCCCCGGCTTACGCCGCATCCAAGGGCGCCATCGTGCAACTTACCAAGTCGCTCGCCATCGCCTATGCCGGGGATGGCATCCGCGTAAACGCATTGGCGCCTGGCTGGATCGAGACCGCCATGACCGCCGCGCCACGGGCCGATCCAGTTCGCAACGCGGAATTGATGAAACGCACTCCGATGGGTCGCTGGGGTACGCCGGGCGACCTGACCGGCCCCGCCTTGTTCTTGTGTTCTCCGCTCGCGGGGTTCATCACTGGGGCAATTCTGCCGGTTGACGGTGGCTATCTCATTGCGTGAGGCGTTGGCTATGCTGCGCGACCGATCTCCAAGCCTGTGTCGTCGAGATCAAGATCGAACGCGACCAATCGACCATGCCTGACCGCAATTGCCGCCACCAGCTCCGCAAGCTCGCCATCCGTATGCTCGCAAAAAGCTGCCTGTTTCCTGACAATCGTGACCGCATCCCGGGTCGATACGACAGAGAACGGCCTCCGGGATCTCACGAATGATTCCGCAACCTCGGCGACGGATGAAGCTCGGTCAAAATTATCTTGCATACTTGCACCTCTGTACGACGCTAGCCCAAGCTCGGCCCGCGCAAATTGTTCCCATTGGCCTAATGCAGCCAGTTAGCATCCGGCTTGGGCTCCTTTGTGTGCGAAGGCCGGGAGCAACGCGACATGGCCGTCGCCGTCTGCCTTAGACAGTCGGCTGGACGCATTCGTCTCCGAATACGAACACGGGGCCGGACGCCTAAAACGAGGAGGATCAGATGTGTCCAAGCCGCTCGCCAAAGTTTCCGATCCTCGGATCACCGCAGTTCCCGCGCAACAAGTCGCCGGGAGGACTGTTTGCTCGCGTTAATTGCGGTCGACCGACTCCTGGCTCATTCGCCGCCTCGCCAGTTGGCTCCGGTCAGCCGGCTTGGTCCGTCTCCGTCATCGCTGGCCGGCGGACGATCCAATCCACCAAACCGGCTTCGGTCTGCTCGCAGGCCACGAATTCGCGCACCAGACTTCGCGCCAGCTCGCGCCATTGACACTCGGGCACGTTCATCTCCGCGATCAGATCTCGGCATGCAGCGCGTATGATGTCGGCATCGAAGGCTGACACGGCGACAGGACCACGGTCTGTATTCTTTGCTTGAGGAGTGTCGTCGCCCTGACGTTCGCGAAAGCGCCTCAGCACCTCGCGCGATGCGGCGATCGCTTGTCGGGTTTGACTCATAGCCTCGTAGAATCCAACTTCGCGGACCGGTGAGCGGTGCCGTGATAGAATGAAGTCCTCCATAACCGCATGCGCAGTGTCCGTACGCGTTGCAACCATCGCCGCCTCCCTGCAGGCGCACCCAATGCTTGCAGCTTCTGCCCGTTTTCGGGCGGCCGCCTGCATTTGTCGTGTCGCTGCTATGATCGCGTGAGTTAAAGCCGGTGAAGCGTCGCTGCAATTACAAATGTAAGTGTGGCATCCGATAAGTGGTATGCCCGCTGGCTGCGGCGGCGGCGAGTTCGTTCTTCAGACGGTCGAAGTCTTCCTCGGCGAAGCGCTCTCCGCGTTGCCGGAACGAGGAAGCAGGATCTGGACAAAATGCATGCGGCCGTGCCGCCGTTCAGGGGGCGCTATTGGCGAAAATCCGCCAATTTCCGCCAGTCGAAGACAACGCCCACTCCAGGCTCGTCGGGTGCTATCGCCAAACCATCCTGAAGCCTCAGCGGCTCAGTGGTATAATGGTCAATATCAAAACTATGCGCCTCCACCCAGCCGGCATTTGTCTGACCTGCAACGAGGCTGACATGAAGTTCCTGCATCCCGTGACTGCAGACCGGAATGCCAGCCTTCCGTGAGAGCGCTGCCACGCGCAGCCAGCCGGTGACCCCGCCGCAGTTGGAGGCGTCGGGTTGGATGTAGGCGAGATTCGACCAAGCGAAGGCATGCTCGAACTCCTCGACGATATGCAGGTTTTCTCCCATTGCCAGGGGCATTCCGGTCGCCTTGGCAATGCTGGCGTAACCCTCATAGTCGTCGGGTATGATGGGCTCCTCGAACCACAGCAGATCGTAGGCGGCGAATGCTCTCGCTGCCTCGATCGCTCGCGGGACGTCGAGCGCGTAGTTGGCGTCAACCATAAAGGTGATGTGATGTCCTATGCGCTCGCGAACTGCTTTCACCCGGGCCACATCCTCGGCCAGGTCGTCCTTGCCGACCTTGATCTTCACCCCGGTGAAGCCGGCATTGAGATAGGAATCGATGCTGGCCAAAAGCTGATCGAGGGTAAAGTTTAGGTCGATGCCGCCGCGATAGGCCTTGGCACTCTTCCCGGCCCCGCCCGCCATCTGCCAAAGCGGCAGGCCGCTACGCCGGCCCTTGAGGTCCCATAATGCGATGTCGATCGCCGAGATCGCGAAAGAAGCGATGCCGCCGCGCCCGACATAGTGGATGTGCCAGAGCATGCCGTCGTAGATCGTGTGGATTTGCGTTGCGTCGCGTGCCTTGAGGAACGGCGCGAGGTCGTGATCGATCATTGCCTTGATGGCATAGCCGCCCTTGCCGCCGGTGTAGGTGTAGCCTGTGCCCTCGGTGCCGTCGGCAAGCCTCAGCGTGACGGTGACCAGCTCGAAATGCGTGTGCGCGCCGTGCTTGGCATCGGTCATCACCTCACGCAGTGGGACCCGGAACAGCCGGGTCTCGACTTCCTTGATTTCGGTGCGGCTCATGCTGCGCTCCATTCAGGCTTTTTCATCGGACCATAATTGCACCGGCAGCGCTGACTGGCAACAATGTGGCTCATCTTTCAGCGATTCTGAAGCCAATCAGTCATTTTTGGTCCTACAAAAGCATCAATCCGCTTGTGCTTTGGTCCGATTTACCTTCTAATAACAGGACCATCTGGGAGGAAAAAGGCTTGCTGGATACGGAAGAGCGTCCTGAGATGCCCGCGGCTATTCTCGCCGCCCGCGCGGCCGACGCGATGGTGGCCGGCATAGAGGCCGACATCACGTCCGGAAGGCTTGGCGACGGCAGCTACCTGCCGGCCGAGCGCGAACTGATGATCGAGTATGGTGTAGGCCGGGGCGTTGTGCGTGAGGCGATTGCGCGCCTGGCCAGCCGCGGCCTGGTGGAAGCGCGTCCGCGGTTCCGGCCCGTGGCGCGCCGGCCTGGCCTGGATGCCGCGCTCGGCGCCCTCGACGGCATCGTAGGACATCTGCTGAGCGACCAGGCGGGCGTGAAGAACCTCTACGACATGCGCGTCTTCCTCGAGGCGTCGCTGGCGCGCAACGCCGCCATCCATGCCCGCAAGGATGACATCGCAGCCCTGAGGGCGGCGCTGGCGATGAACGAGGCGGCGATCCCGGATTCCGAGAAATTCTATGCGACGGACGTGGCGTTCCACGCAGCGCTCTATGATATCGCGCGCAACCCGGTGCTGCCTGTCGTGCACAAGGCATTTACCGCCTGGCTGTCGCCGCATTGGATGCGCATGCCACGGTCGCCCGAGCGCAACCGCGTGAATTTCCTCAGCCATCGTGAAATCTGCACGGCCATCATTGAGCGAGATCCTGACGGCGCCGAGCGGGCGCTGCTCAACCACCTCTCGGCGGCCTGGGAGTATGTCCGCGGTACATTCGAAAGCCGTGAGGCGCCGGAAGCATGACGCAGTCCTACGACCATATCGTGGTGGGCGGCGGAGCAGCCGGCTGCGTCGCGGCGGCAAGGCTTGTCAAAGCGGGACGGCGAACCCTGCTGCTGGAGGCCGGCCATTCCCATCATCATCCCTTGCTCGACATGCCGCCCGGCATCTTCAAGATGATCAACGGCTCGAAATTCATGCGCTATCACCGCACCGAGCCGCAGGCCCATCTCGACGGCCGCGTCCATGAAATCTCGCAAGGCAACGTGCTGGGCGGCGGCACCTCGGTCAACGCCCAGGTCTACATGCGAGGCCGCTCGGCCGATTATGAGGAGTGGGACGAACTGCTGCGCGGCAACAATGCCGGCGTGCGCTGGAACTGGCAGGCGGTGCTGCCGCATTTCACCGGCATGGAGGGAAACAACCGCCTCGGCGGCGAACTGCATGGCAGCGAAGGTCCGCTGCTGGTCTCGGATCCAGGCCACATCGATGATGTTTCCCGTTGGTTCGTCCAGGCCGTCCAAGGCCTTGGATTGCCGTACAACCATGACTTCAACGGACCGTCGCAGCGCGGGGTCGGCTTCTACCAGTTCATGAACCGGCGGGGAAAGCGAAGCAGCGCCGCCTATGCCTTCATCGAGCCGCTGACGAATGATCCCAAGCTGACGCTGAAACTCAATTGCACAGTCAGCCGGCTGCTGATCGAAAACGGTCGGGTCACCGGCGTCGTCTATTCGGATGCGTCGGGCGCCGAGCATACCGTCCATGCAGATGCCGACGTGATCGTCTCGTCCGGTGCCCTCGTCTCGCCGAAACTGCTCATGCTGTCCGGCATCGGCCCCGCCGAGGCGCTTGCCGGGCACGGCATTTCCTGCGTCGCCGACCTGCCCGGGGTCGGCGAAAACCTGATCGACCATCCAGAGGTGCCGATCATCGCCACCGCAAACGGCCCATACGGCTATTTCAGGCAGGGCCAAGGCTGGAGGATGATCAGGAACGGCCTGCATTTCAAGCTCTTCGGCACCGGCACGATCCTGTCAGCGGGGGTAGAGGCCGGAGCCTTCGTCAATCCGGCCGATCCCGAGGGCGAACCGACGATCCAGGCCTTCTGCGTGCCGCACGTCTATCTGGACCGCGATATCCTGACCTTGGTCGAGAACACCTATGGGCTTACCGTGACGACAGTGGTGGTGAAGCCAAAGTCGCGCGGTTTCGTAAGGCTGCGTTCGGCGGATCCGAAGGACATGCCGATCGTTTCGCCGAACCTCCTTAAACATCCCGACGACATGAGGGAAATGATCTCCGGCCAGCGTTATTTCCTGCAGGCTTTTCAGACCAAGCCGCTCGCCGATCGGGTCAAGGCCATTGCCGTGCCAAGCCAGGATGATCTCAGCGACGAAGCCATGACAAAGCATTGCAAGCGCTTTGTGAAGACCAACTACCATCCGGCCGGGACATGCCGGATGGGCTCGGACAGCGACCGGATGGCGGTCCTGGACGCGGCGCTGCGCGTGCGCGGAATAGACAATCTGCGGGTTGCCGACATGTCGGCCTGCCCCAACATCAATGCCGGCAATACGGCGGCGCCCGCCATGATGCTGGGCGACCGCTGCGCCGACTTTATTTTGGAGGCGGCATAGCGCCTGACCCAGCTTGCCGACGGCGTCATCGCCGAAGCCGTCTGGGCCGATATCGTGAGGAAATTACACAGTCGCTGAAAGCGACAATAAAGGAGGAAAGAGCATGATCATTACCCGTCGAAAACTACTGGTTGGCTCCGCCGCCGGCGCGGTCGCGCTGACACTCGGCTCACGCGCCTTCGCGGCGCTCCCGCCGCTCGCCAAGAAGGACAAGTACAAGGTCGGTTTCGCCCAGACGGAAAGCAACAATCCGTGGCGTCTTGCCGAGACCAAGAGCATGCAGGACGAAGCCGCCAAGCTTGGCCATCAGCTGGTCTACACGGATGCCGCCGGTTCGTCGGCCAAGCAGGCCTCCGACGTGAACTCGATGATCGCGCAGGGCGTCGACGCAATCTTCCTGCCGCCCCGCGAAGACAAGCCCCTGGTGCCGGTCATTCTTGCCGCGCGCGATGCCGGCATACCGGTGTTTCTGGTCGACCGCGACGTTGATCACACCATGGCCAAGCCGGGCGAGGATTATGTCTGCTTCATCGGTTCGGATTTCATCGAGGAGGCGACCCGCGTCGGCGAATGGCTGGTCAAGAACGCCAATGGCAAGTCGAAGATCATCGAGCTGGAAGGCACGACCGGAGCCTCGGCCGCTACCGACCGCAAGAAAGGCTTCGACGATTTCATCGCCAAGCACTCGCAGTTCACCATCCTGGCGTCGCAGTCCGGCGACTTCGCCCGCGACAAGGGCCGGCAGGTCGCCGAGACGCTGCTTCAGGCGCACCCTGATGCGGATATCATCTACGCGCATAATGATGAGATGGCGCTGGGCGCCATCGCCGCTTTGGAAGCAGCCGGCAAGACCCCGGGCAAGGATGTGCTGATCTTGTCGATCGACGGCGAGAAGGAAGGCGTCCAGGCGATCATTGACGGCAAGATCGGCGCTATCTGCGCTTGCAGCCCGCTGTTCGGGCCGAAGGCCTTCGCAACGATGGCCGACTATGCGGCCGGCAAGAAGATCCCGCCGTTCATCAAGAACGAGGATGCCTTCTTCGACGCCACGAACGCGAAGAAAGACTTCGATATTGCGTTCTGATATCCACTTTCTTTCCAGTTGCCCTACCCGCTTCGGCGGGTAGGGTTTGGGAGTTTGACGATGACCGCTCAGCCGGACCAAGCCGCGCTGCTCCTGGACATGCGTGACATCCAGAAGCGTTTTGCCGGCATCCCTGCCCTGGCCGATGCCTCGCTCCAGGTTCTTCCGGGCGAGATCCACGCACTCATCGGCCAGAACGGTGCGGGCAAATCGACGCTTATCAAGGTGCTCACCGGCTATTACCGCCGGGATGCGGGGCAGGTGCTGTTCGAACGGAAGCCGTTCGAAGTTGGGTCTCCGCATCAGGCGCAGGTCAGCGGCATCAGCACCATCTACCAGGAGATCAATCTCGTACCGCTGCGCTCGGTGACCGAGAACATCTGCCTTGGACGCGAGAAGCGCCGCCGCGGCCTGCTCGACTGGAGCGCGATGCATGCGGAAGCCGAGCGCCTGCTCAGCCGCTTCTCGATCGGCATCGACGTGCGCCGCCCGCTCAGCGATTTCAACACCGCCACGCAGCAGATGGTGGCGATCGCCCGCGCCATCGGCTTTTCCGCCCGCCTCGTGATCATGGATGAGCCGACCTCCTCGCTGGACGAGCGTGAAGTCTCGGTCTTGTTCAGCGTTATCCGTCAGCTCAAGGCCGACGGCGTCTCCGTTCTGTTCGTCAGCCACAAGCTCGACGAGTTGTATGAGGTCTGCGACCGGGTCACGATCATGCGTGACGGCCGCACGGTGCGAAGCGCGGCGATGAGCGACATCGGCAAGCTGGAGCTGGTCGCGGCCATGCTCGGCCGCGACGTCGCAGCCGTCGAAGGCCATGCGACCGCGTTCGGTGAACGCGATCGGTCGAGGATCGGTGATGTGCTGTTTACCGCGCAAGGGCTGGCGGCCGGCCAGTTGGTGCGTGACGTGAGCTTCGACCTGCGCCGCGGCGAGATCGCCGGCTTTGCCGGCTTGCTCGGCGCCGGCCGCACCGAAACAGCCCGCCTCGTATTCGGCGCCGACCGCCGGAGCGCAGGCGAGATGACGATGGAGGGCGCGTCCTACCATCCCGCACGTGCCGCCGATGCCATCGCCGCAGGGATGGGCTTCTGCACTGAGGACCGCAAGGCCGAGGGCATCGTGCCGGAAATGACCGTCGCGGAGAACATAACACTGGCACTGCTGCCGAAAATCAGCCGCAATGGCATCCTGAACGAGGCCCGGCAGAAGGAGATCGTCGAGCGCTTCATTCGTGAACTCGACATCAAATGCTCGGGGCCTAACCAGAAGGTCCGCGAGTTGTCGGGCGGCAACCAGCAAAAGGTGCTGCTTGCCCGCTGGCTGGCAATGAACCCGAAGCTGCTCATTCTCGATGAGCCGACGCGCGGCATCGATGTCGGGGCCAAGGCCGAGATCCAGCGCCTCATCCGCAAGCTTGCCGATGACGGGCTCGGCGTGCTGATGATCTCCTCGGAACTCGAGGAAGTGATGGAAGGAGCCGACCGCATATTCGTGCTGCGCGAAGGAGTGAGGGTGGCCGAACTGGAAGGCCAGGCAGCCAACGAGGAGGACGTGCTCGCGGCGATGGCGCATGGCGGCGCGGCGAAGGAGGCAGCGTGAGCGATCTGGCCACACCATCCGCAGCCAACGACGCTGGAAACCGCCGCTTTGATGTGTTCGGTTTCCTGGCGCGCTACGGCACGGTGATCGCGCTTGTGCTGCTGGTGGTCTTCAACCTTGCCTATACGCGCAATTTCGCGACGCTGCAGACACTCAACGTCAACCTAACCCAGGTCTGCACGATTGTGATCGTCGCGGTGGGGATGACCCTGGTGATCGCCACCGGCGGCATCGACCTGTCGGTTGGTTCGCTGATGGCGATCTCCGGCGCATTGGCGCCGATGATCTTCATGGGCACGATCTTCCCGGTCGGAAACATCTATCTGGCGGTAGCCGTCGCGATGGTTGCCTCGATCTTCGTCGCCGGCCTGTTCGGGTGGTTCAACGGCTGGTTGGTCTCGCGCTTCCGCATCCAACCGATCGTCGCAACGCTCGTGCTGTTCATCGCCGGGCGCGGGATCGCGCAGGTCATGACCAACGGCAATCTGCAGACCTTCCGCGTGCCGCAATTCCAGTGGATCGGACTTGCCCGCCCGCTCGGCATTCCCGCGCAGGTCATCATCATGGCCGTGCTGGTTGCGGCGGCCGCTTGGGCCCTTCACCGCACGGTGTTCGGGCGAAGCATCCTGGCTGTCGGCGGCAATGAAAAGGCGTCTGAACTGGCCGGCATCGCCGTATCGAGGATCAAGCTCGCCGTCTATGCGATCAGCGGCCTGTGCGCGGGGCTGGCCGGTCTCGTCGTCATTGCGATCAACTCCTCCAGCGACGCCAATCTCGTGGGGCTGGGCATGGAACTCGACGCCATCGCGGCGGTCGCGGTGGGCGGCACGCTGTTGAGTGGCGGAAAGGCCACAATCATCGGCACCCTGCTGGGCGCACTGACCATCCAGTTGGTGCGCTACACGCTGCTCGCCAATGGCGTGCCCGACGCCGCTGCGCTCGTCGTCAAGGCCGGCATCATCGCATTCGCCGTCTGGCTGCAGCAGCAACACCGGGTGTAATCCATGAACAGCGCCAGACTGGTTCGCATCATCGGCACTTACGGTGTCGTCATCGCGCTTGCAGCCCTCGTCCTGTTCGGATTCCTGCGCTACGACCGCTTCCTCGGCCTCTTCAACGTGATGAGCGTTCTGCGCTACAACTCGATGTTCGCGCTCGTCGCGCTCGGCATGTGCTTCGTGATCATGACCGGCGGCATAGACCTGTCCGTCGGCTCCGTCGCCGCCTTGGGCAGCGTCGCTTCCGCCCTGGCGAGCCCGCACGGCATCGCGGCAGGCCTTGCAGCGGGCGTTGGCGCCGGCCTGGCAGCCGGGCTGATCAACGCGCTCCTGGTTACGCGCGGAAACCTGATGCCATTCATCGCCACGCTTGCCACCATGCTGGCCGCAAGCGGCTCGGCGCTGCTTCTGGCCGGCAACCAGACCGTTTCGGTGTCTTATGATTCGGGTTTCACCGCCATCGGCCAAGGGAATTTCTGGATTTTCCCGATTCCGGCAGTCATCGCCCTGGTTGCCTATGCCGTCGGCTCAGTGGTCCTGAACTACACCAGCACGGGACGGACGGTGCTGGCCATCGGCGGTGGCGAGGATGCCTCGCGGCTGATGGGGCTGCGCACTGACCGCGTCAAATTTCTCGTCTATGTCGCAAGCGGGTGCCTGGCCGGGCTCGCCGGCGTCGTCCTCGCTTCTCAGTTCGGCGCAGGCCAGCCGATCGAGGGCGTCGGCTGGGAGCTGTTTGCCATCGCAGCCGTGGTCGTGGGCGGGACGCTGCTGACCGGCGGCTCGGGCTCGGTGTTGACCACGCTGGCCGGCGTGCTGTTGCTCGGGATCCTTTTCAACGTCCTGAACTTCGAAAACGGCATGGGTTGGATTTCGCTGTCAGCCTACTGGCAGTCGGTGATCCGCGGGCTGTTTTTGCTCGTCGTCGTCCTTCTCCAGGCACGGCTTACGGCAAGGCGCGAAACTGCCTGAGGATGGCGAGCGCCTTCGAGCACGATGGCGCTGCAGAATCAGTGCGCGTTGCGCACCCGGCCGATGAGCGCATCCCGCAGACTTTCTGCGGCGATGCTTCCCCGGTGCACCTGGGGTCCGACACCCTTGGAGCGGGATCCGCAAGCGGATCGTGGTGCAGTCACATGGTCGTCCTGGAGACGGTCATTTCCCGGCGACCGCCACGAACACGGACTGCCCCTGCCTTTCCAGCCGAAACAGGATGGGCTTGCTCTGCCGGCGAGAGTTCGCCCACTCCTCGACGATGTCCGAAGGCTCCGTCACGCGGCGATTGTTGGCCGATATGATGACATCGCCCGGCTGCAATCCGCTCCGGGCGGCAAGGCCATCGGGAACCACTTCCACGACGAAGACGCCGGTCGTTCCTGATTTGATGCCGAGCTGCTGACGCGCCTGATCCGGAATCTGGCTGAGCGATAGGCCGAGGCCTTCGGCCGCCGACCTCTTGTCGGGAACAGCGCCGGTCTTCACCTCCGCATCCTTGCGCTCACCGATGACAAGCGCGATCTCCTGGTCCTTGCCGCCGTTACTCCGTGTCAGAGTGGCCTTGCTGCCAGGCTTCTGGCTAGCCGTCGCAAGCGTGAGGTCATGGACACCCTCAATGCCCTTGCCGTTGAACCGGGTGATCACGTCACCCGGCTTCAAGCCGGCTTTCTCCGCCGGGCTGCCGGGCTCGACCGAAGCAACCAGCGCGCCCTTGTCATCCTTCATCCCGAGGGCCTCAGCCAGCGACGGCGTGATGTCCTGCAGGCGGACCCCGATGAAGCCACGCTCGATCCGGCCGGTTCTAATCAACTGGTCGGCGATGCTCTGGGCGGTGCGCGATGGCACCGCAAATCCGATCCCGATGCTGCCGCCCGACGGCGAGACAATGGCGGTGTTGACGCCGATCACCTCGCCACGTGCGTTGAACAGCGGACCGCCCGAGTTGCCTCGATTGATCGACGCGTCCGTCTGGAGAAAATCGTCGTACGGCCCGGCTTGAATGTCTCGCGAGCGGGCCGACAGAACGCCGACAGTGACTGTCCCTCCGAGTCCGAAGGGACTGCCGATCGCGATTGTCCATGCGCCCGGCTGCATTGCATCCGAGTCACCCCATTTGGTCGTGGTCATGTTGGGCCGCGGGTCGACCTTCAGCACCGCTATATCGGTGGCGGGGTCACGGCCGACCAATTGCGCCGGCGCCGTTTCCTTGTCGGAAAATACGACATGGATCTCTGTCGCATCGGCAACGACATGGTTGTTGGTGACGATGTAGCCGTCGGGACTGATCACAAATCCGGAGCCAAGCGCCTCCCTCACCTGTGGCTGAACGGGTCCGAGGCCCTGGCCGTCGAACGGACTTGTAAAGTCGCCCGCCGTCGTCTGTTCCTGGACAACCTCCCGGGTCGTGATCGCGACCACGGCCGGCAATTTCTGCTGAATGATCGCCGTGAAGTCGGTCGGGGTATCCTGGGCCAGGACAGGCGCCACGCCACTGGCCGAGAGCATCAGCGCAACCGCGATCAAGCGCGTTGCAAATCGTCTTTGCATATCGTGAGACATTGCTGGACCTCCTGCCGGACAGCCCCGGCCGCTCGGCCGCGCCGCGCGGAGCCGGTGCTCCGGACGCTAGAACTGCCAACAAAGCTGTTTGTTTCAGCCCCCCGGAAAAATGGCACGGCCAGGAAAAACAGCCCGACCGCGGGGGTCCGGAAGGCAGCAGCCGGGAACCATTGAGGCCGTCGAGTTCAACCGTCCACAGGACTGGTCCCGGACGTGGCAGAAGTCAGCAAAGCGACTGCGTCAGCTCCGGCAAATGCCCGATATGCCCATGGAGCCAACCCAGCGGCTGAGGTGCCTCTACCGGGCCTGGTGCGAAAACGATCTGCAATGCAAGAGGGAGCTCAACAGCCGCAGAGAGACGCGGTCGTGATCACCGCCGCTCGAACTCCCTCAAGGGAACAAAAGGGTACCAACTAAGTTCGGCCCCATAGTGAGGATGTCTATATGGATCTGTTGCCCCAGTCAGCCGAACACACCGTCTCCCCGCCGCCCGCTCCAGACCTTCACCGGCTTTTGTTCGATCCAAACTTGCGTATACACGGCTTGATTGATGACACTGTCGTCACCAAAGCCTTGGACGATTTGAAAGCCGTGCGTTCCGGGGAAGACGATCTCTACGTTGAAATCGACACGCCCGGAGGCGACGCCGACGGCGCGCGACGTCTAGCTCTAGAGTTCAAGCTTTTTCTGAAACACTCGGGCCGCAACGGCTACATCATTGGCAAGAATACGGTTTACTCTGCCGGGGTAACGGTCCTTGCCGCTTTCCCGAAAGCCTGCAGGTTCCTTTGCCCGCAAGCAGTCCTGCTGATTCATGAAAGAAGGCTTGAGAAAGACTTGGTTCTGAATGGACCAATTCGAAGCTGTCTTCAGATCGTTCGCGGACAACTTGCGCTGTTGGAAACGGCAGAGCGACTCGAGAATGAAGGGTTCGCCGATCTCGTCCAAGGTTCTCGAACATCGCTGGAAGAGCTGCGCGACCATGCCTTGACCAACTGCTACCTGATGGCAGCCAGAGCTTTGGAGTTGGGCCTTGTTGAAGACATTGCCGATTAACTTGACGCCTCGGATGCAAACGGCAGAGCCGAGTCCAACACGCTTCCCTCACTCATGGCTCCGGCGACCATGAACGGCAAGGTTGAAAAGATAGAGCGGACCGGCGGCTGTCTTTGCGGGTCTGTGAGGTATGTTGTCACCGGCGCGCCGTTGCGCGTTGGCTTGTGTCATTGCCAGGATTGCAAGAGAACCAGCGGCAGCACCTACAGTGCCTTTGCCGTGTGGCCGCGGTCGGCTTACCAGTGCAAGGGCGAGCTTGTTGCATTCAACGGCAGAGGTTTTTGTCCGGCATGCGGGTCGCGCGTGGTGAACCTCCGCGACGACGAAGCCGAGATCATGATCGGCACTCTCGATGATGCGCCAAACGACCTTCTCCCGGCATACGAGCTTTGGACCCCCCGGCGCGAAGCCTGGCTCCACAACCTGCCTTGGGCTGACCAATTCGCGGGCGATCGCACCGAAGAAGGCCAAAATTGGCGCGAAGCCCGACGAGTATGACCATGCTCGAATGGCCCTCCACCCATGAACTGTGAAAGTCAGCTTCATGCGCGATGAATCACTCAAGTTCTTGAAGAAAATTGTGGCGACCCCGTCGCCGAGCGGCTTTGAGCAACCTGTAGCGGAGCTTTTCCGCGAGTATGTTCGTCCGTATGCCCACAGGTTGACGACGGACGTCATGGGCAATGTCACAGCGATCATCAATCCTGAGGCGTCTATGCGCTTCATGTATGCCGGGCACATGGATGAGGTCGGCTTCATCGTCCACTACATCGACGATGACGGTTTTCTGTTCTTCAGCACCATAGGTGGAACGGACGTTGCCACTGAAATCGGCCAGCGTGTCTGGGTGCACGGCAAAGAGCCGATCCTGGGGGTCGTGGGTCGCAAAGCAATCCAGACCTTCAAAGCCTCTGACACGTCTCAAACACCCTCGCTGATGGAACTGTGGATCGATATCGGCGCGAGTTCGCGAGAGGAAGCGTTGAAGGTCGTAGAGGTCGGCAGCGCGGTGACTATCCATGGCGAGTTTGCAGCGCTCCAGGGCAACCTTGCTGTCGGACGAGCGTTCGACAACAAGGTCGGCCTCCTCATCGGCGCCGAGGTGCTGCGCTGCCTCTCTGAGGAGGGAGGCGTTCACCCCGGCGTGGGGCTCTATATCCTGGGTACGGTTCAAGAGGAAATCGGTTCCCGAGGCGCGATGACCTCGGCGTTCAATATCGCGCCTCGAACCGGCCTCGCAATCGATATGGGCGTGGCGATGGACTATCCGCGCGCTCGCGCCGAGGATCAGGGCAAACTGGACCTTGGGAAAGGGCCGGCAATCACTCAAGGCGCGAACACCAACCCGGTGGTGTTCAATCTGCTGAAGTCGGTGGCCGAGAAAGAGGGCCTGCCTTATCAGTTTCAGGCGGTGGGCAGCTCAAGCCCTACCGACGCGCGTGTCATGCAGCAGAACCGCGGCGGCGTCGCAAGTGGGGTGCTCTCCGTGCCTTTGCGTTACATGCATACCCCGTCCGAAGTTGTTTGCTTGGATGATGTGCAAACGACGATTGACTTGGTTTGTGCATATTGCCGGCAATTGACGCCGGAGATCGACTTCACGCCAAGATGATCGCTGCGGGATTGATTGTGGAAGTCGTGGCTCCAACAGTCGCCGATCTGGCGCCTGTCGGCCACCGCCCGGTTCGTCGGTCACCGCGCACCTGCGAAAACCCAACCACGGTCCACTGGGGAGCGCGCCTCAGGTCACCGCGACCGCTTCCACCAAACGCCTGAGGAAATCCGTCAGACCGGCTTCAGGATCATCACCTGCGCCAACGAGCACCGAAATACCCCAGCGCCCAAGCACGGCCTCCTCCACAGGGTTGCGGCTGGGCATGAAGATGAACGAAGGGGGACGATCTTTCTCATATCCAGACCGGTGCCAGGTTTGCCAAAGCCGGTGCAACAGCAGCCGGATGTTTGGATCGGAGAGGCTATAGCCAATGAACAGGATCGTGCTGCCGAGAGCGTCGGAGCGAAAGCGGACATCAAGGGGAGAATTGAAGGACAGGCGGTCAAGATAGTCGGTTTCGGTGAGGACAAGGGAAGAGTCCTCGTCAAAGTCGCCGTGAAATTTCACGATGTGCGTTATGCCTCGACGGGCCTGCGCAACGTGCCGTGCGTTGGCCACTTTCACGTACTCTCGACCGTGGATTTCAAAAGCGAGTTCCAGGTTCCGGTCATAGTTCGTCGTATAGATGACGGGAAAATCGAGCGTCACGATGAGACGGTGCAATTCCGATTTCTCGATCCGTTCCTTGGCGACAGACCAGTTTCTGTCCATCCAACTGCGAAGTGGTCCGATGCTGCCATGCTTGATCCGATAGTATTCGGCCAAGGTCTGAAAACGATCGCGTCGCGTGGAAAATTCATCGTCGACGCCGAGCTCCTTTGCCATTCGCTCGATGAGCTTCTCCCAAGACGGAAGTCCGACGCTGATCGATACCCCCGCCCCCACAAACAAAATTGCGCTGCGATGACGAATTGCATTGGCGAGCGAATTTATAGGATCATCATCGTTCATGGATAGGTCCTCCGAAGCCACTCGCGTGGGCCGGACCTAAAGGTGCGTGCCCCGTGAGCGGATCGTGGACGCGGCCCCGCAATTCGAGCCAGCACGGCGCACTGCGGGAGCATCGTGCTCCGCCCTCATCGACGAAATCGGATCGACCACGCACCAGCCAGCCCAGAGGGGGCGGCCCTTGCAGTCCTGCCGAGCCGCTTGCCACCCGAACCGAGGTAGCGGCCGCGAGGACACTGGCTGTGAACTGGAACCGGCGGTGTTGCGGTTTACTGGCCACGTTGATTCAGTTCTGCGCCAGCCATATTGCGCAAAACTCTATCGAGTTTCGCATTCACCAAGAGGTTGCGCCGCTTCGCGCCGATAAAGATGGCGAGAGAGTAAATCATTGTAAGAACAGAGATCATCGTCATTCCGGCCTAAACATCAGCGGCCGGAGATGTTCCATGCGCCCGGAAATATTCCAGTGCAGGTGTTTTTAAATCGCCGAAGCTACGCGCTCAATGCGCGGTTGGTTTCGTGTCCAGGGCGGACGAATTAGCGCAAGGCGGTATTCATCCTCCCACATCGGCGGCGGACTGAAGCGAAATGCTGGTTGTGTCCCCCAGAATTGCAATGAAACGCCGATGCTTTGCATGCGGCCCGGAACAAATGCTCGCTTGCACAGTTCGAGCCATGCAGCGGTCGACCCCCGCGCTGCAAGATCGGTAGCCCGATCGCCCGCGCCGGCCCCTCCCACGGCGCGGGCTTTCGTTTGAATTCACGCTGTCGGGGTTGGAGTCGCTCCGCCGTTGTCGCGAGCCGGCTGATATACGCGCTGTCCGGGGCTCGCGGGATGCCGGCGACATCGGCATTCGCGCAGTCCGGCAGGTCAGCCGATGCACGGGAACAACGCGGCACTGTGATGGTTTGGTGGCCTCGGAAGGTGGCAGAGAACGATGGGCAAAAAGCCCAAACAGCACGCAAAATCCACGGCGGATCGCGAAAAGGCGATCGAGGCGCTCTACTTCGCGCGCAAGTGCGGCCTTACGAAGGAAGAGGCACTCAAGATGCTTAGGGAAGCCCCGATCGGGATCGATGATGAAGCCGAAGAGCGCTCCGGCAGTTAGACGCGATCGCCGGTCGCGCGTCGCAGCCGGCCGCGGCGCATGATCTTCTTCACTTCCGATACGCATTTCAACGATCCGCGCATTCTGCGCCTCGACCGGCGTCCCTTCGCCTCGTTGGTCGATCATGACCAGGCGCTGGTTGCGTTTTGGAACGAAACGGTTGGCCCGAACGACGAGGTCTGGCACCTCGGCGATTTCGCCAAGGGTCCAGCCGAGACCGTGTCTTCACTGCTGTCGTCTCTTAACGGGTCCAAGCACCTGATAATTGGCAACAATGATGGCGCCGCCACCATTGGCGACCCGGCCTGGGCGAGCGTGCACCACTACATGGAGCTTCTTGTCGAGGGCAGCTTGCTGGTTCTGTGCCACTATCCTTTTCGCACCTGGAACCAGATCGGCAAGAGGTCGGTAAACCTGCACGGTCATTCGCACGGTCGTCTGAAGCCGATGACGCGCCAGCATGATGTCGGCGTCGACGCATGGGGGTTTCGTCCGGTAACCTTTGCTGCCATTCAGGCCAGTCGCCGGCGGGGTTAGCCCGACAGAACGCCGGGCGAGCGAAGGTCTTCAGCTTAGCGGGATTGGAGCCGACGAGAGGCCGTCTGTAATCCTGCCGGACCCGCAACAATGCGACAATTCTGGTTGGGCGACTTCAAATAGGAGAACTGCTTCATATATGCGGTTTTCGCGGTACGCGGACCGCGCCGCACCATCAGCTTGAGTGTGGCGAAGTCTTACGGAAGCCCTACCGGCCGTCGCAGCGCGAGATCGAACCCGTCGCCTGAGCTCAGCACGTGAACCCTAAGATCATGGATGGAAAGGGCGGCATCAGGCTCACCTTCCGCGATGTTGGAATGCGTCACGCCGGCTGCATCGACCAGATAGACAGCGCCGCTGCCGATGACCTTGAACATCTCGCCCTTCACCACGATCGCGGTGTCTTCATCGATGCCGATGCCGAGGACGCGCGGGTTCTGCGACACCGCCCCGATGAGCCGCCCAATGCGGCCCCGTTCCGCAAAGTGCTGGTCGATAATTACATTCGGCAGCAGGCCCAGTCCCGGCGCCATCCGAATGTGGCCGATCCGAAAGGAGGCTGCGTTCGGCCCCTTCACCATCATCGTGTCGCTCATGACCGACGCGCCCGCGGAGGTGCCGGCAATGACGCCGCCGGCTTCATAGATTTCGTGCACCCGCTCGTCGATGGGCGTGTCGCCGATCTGGCTGGTGATCCGGAGTTGGTCGCCGCCGGAGAAGAACACCGCGCTCACGTTTGCGAGCGCACTTATTTTCTTTTCATGAGCTGCCTCGAGGCGGTCGTTGACGTAGAGTTCGATGACATCCTTGATGCCCAGCTCACCGAAGGACCTCTGATACTTCTCGAGATAGCCATCCGGCTCATGAGACGCGATGGTGGCAAGCACCAGGCGGCCGTTCGGAACCAGGCTCGCTACCTCCTTCAAGATGACACGATCGCCATCATGGTCCTCGTGGCCGCCGATGATGACGAGCGTTCCAGCTTTACCGTTCGAGGATCGTTTTTTCTTCTTGTCGGTCATTTGCCCACGTCTTTCTTGCGCAGGAAAACGTGCGGGTGGTTGTCCTCGCTGGTCATGAAAGCGACTGCGAACTCCCTGCTGTTATGCGCCCATCCAGACACGCCGGTCGCGGTAAGCACGATGGCTCCGGCTTCGCCGCCGATCGCCTCGACTTCCTTGAGCGCGGGATTCAGCACCTGCTCCAGGCCGCCTTCAGCCTGTCCCGAGGACAATGCCTGCCGCGCCGAGAGTGACTGCATGACACGGGCCGCGAGAGCCTTTCGCGCAATATGCTCACCGTCTCCCGAGAAGGCGACGGCTCCCAACCGGTTGTCGGCATAGTAGCCGCAACCGGGTTGCGGAGAATCCCCCACACGACCCGGAGCACTGCCGTCCAGTCCGCCGGTCGAAGTGCCCACGGCGATGTCCCCGTACTGATCCAGGGCAACCACACCGATCGTATCCTTCGCCTCCGACTTGCTGGAGGCGTCGCGCTGCTGCGGCGTGATCAAATCCGCCGGATCGCAAAGCTCCAGCTGCTTGTCGGCGGCGAAACGCCGGGCCCCCTCCGACGCCAGCAGGATCGGCTCCTCATGCAGCATTGCCTTCGCGACACTGATTGGATGGCGCACGCCCTTGATCACTGCGACGGCACCCACATTGAAGTCCCTGCCCTCCATCAGGCCAGCGCACATCTCGACCTCGCCGTCCGAATTGAGGGCACTTCCATATCCCGCATTGAACGTCGGGTCCGCCTCGAGGATGCGACCGGCCGCTTCCACGGCATCGACCGCCGTTCCGCCGCCGGCCAGGACGGCCCGACCTGCCTCGAGTGCCTCGATGCATCCGTTGCGATGCGCCTCCTCCTCTTGCGGATCGATCTCCTTGGCGCCGCCGTGCAGGATCAGCGACCACATCAGCCAGCCCTCAGATGGCGAATATGGGTCTGATCGGGCCCTCCCCTCGAAGGCGTCGCGCCTCCGAAGCCGGTTACCTGCCGCCACACGGCTTCAACGTCGTCGACGGTCAGCACGACAAGGTCGTTTTCCCGTGCAAGCCTGAGACACACGTCGACGGCCTCCTTCTCGGGACAGACGGCGTGAATGCGGCCTGGGGCGCAGCCGGCGTTCAAGGCACCTTCCCGCAGCAAGCCGGCGATCGCTCCGGGGGCTCGGCCGCGCAGCTCCTGCTCATCCTCCTTGAAGACGATGACGTCGAATATCCGCGAAGCGATCGCGCCCATCTCGCGTATGTCGCAATCGCGGCGGTCGCCCGGTATGGCGACCAGGCCGATCGTGCGCTGATAGCCGCGCCTCATGTGGGAAACGAGCTTTCCGAGCGCCTTCAGCCCCTCCGGATTGTGCGCATAGTCGACGATGGTGCGGAAACCATGTCCGTCGAAGACGTTGAGGCGACCGGGAGATTGCTCGAACGAGGTGCCAAACTCGGCCAGCGCCGCCCGGATCGTTGCCGCCGGAACGTCGTGGCAATGCGCCATGGCGACGGCTGCCAGGCTGTTGGCAACGTTGAATTCGGCCGAACCCTCGAAGGTCGCGGGAATTTCGTCGACGCTCATCAAGAACATCGATTCCCCATCCTCGTGGATGAAAATGTCCCAGCCGTCGCTGCTGGGCTCCCGCGTCACGGCGCGGCCGCCTTCCGCCAGGTGGCTGCGCAAGAAACCGGGCCACTCGCTCCTGCTCGCCAGCGAGAAGTAGCAGATCCTGCCGCCGGCATCGCGCGACATTGCGGACGTATGGACGTCGTCGGCATTGAGAATGCTCCATCCGCCGCGGCGGACGGACTCGACCACGACCGATTTCACCTCCGCCAGGTCCTCGATTGTGTCGATGCCCCTCAGCCCGAGATGATCGCCGTGGACGTTCAGCACCGCGCCAACATCGCATGCATCGAAGGCAAGCCCTTCGCGCAGGATGCCGCCGCGTGCACATTCCAGCACCGCGACATCGACACCCGGCTCGCGCAGCACGATCCTGGCGCTCTGCGGGCCTGAGCAATCGCCTGTGATGATTCGTTCGCCGTTCAGGTACACGCCGGTGGTCGAGGTGAGCCCGACGGTTGCGCCATTCGCCTGCAGGATGTGCGCCAGCATTCTGGCAGTGGTCGACTTGCCGTTGGTCCCGGTGATCGCGAAGATCGGAATCCGGCCGTCCTTGCCGCCTTTGAAGAGAAGATCGAGCACGGGCCGTGCGACGTTGCGGGCGCGCCCCGACGAGGGTTCGAGATGCATGCGAAAGCCAGGACCGGCATTCACCTCTATGATGCCGCCGCCGGTTTCGCTCACCGGCCGTGAGATGTCGGGACAGACGAAGTCGATCCCGGCAATGTCGAGGCCGACGATCTGTGCCGCCCGCCTGGCGATCAGCGCGTTTTCGGGATGGATTTCTTCCGTTCGGTCGATCGCGGTCCCACCGGTGGAGAGATTGGCGGTGGGCCGCAAGAGCACCATTTGACCCGGCGCTGGAACGCTCGCCAGGGTGAGCTGCGATTTTGACAGGAAATGCTCGACACATTCGTCGATCTCGATGCGGGTCAATACCGAGGAATGGCCCTCTCCCCTTCGTGGGTCGCGGTTCGTCTCCTCGACGAGCTCGGCGACAGAACTCCGGCCATCGCCGACCACATGGGCCGGAACCCTCTCGGCGAGCGCCACCACCTTTCCGCCGATCACCAGGATCCTGTGGTCCGAGCCGACGAAATGCTGCTCGACTATAACGCTACGGCTGTGTTCTCGCGCCTGTTCGAAGCCCCAGCGGACCTCGTCTTCTGTTGCCAGACCGATGTTGACGCCGCTTCCATGATTGCCATCGAGTGGTTTGGTGACCACGGGGTAGCCCAGCCGTGCTGCCGCCGCGACTGCGTCCTGCGCCGATCGCACCAGCTCCCCGCGTGGCACCGGCAGGCCGGCCTGTTGCAGCAGGAATTTGGTCAGGTCCTTGTCCGAGGCGATCTCGGTCGCAATCTCGGAAGTGAGGTCGCTGCAACTGGCGCGGATCCGCTTCTGATGCTTTCCGTGACCAAACAGCACGAGGCTGCTGTCGTCGATCCGCGCGGCGGGTATGCCCCGCCTCTCGGCCTCGCGCACCAAGGAAGCAGTCGTAGGCCCCAAGGCACGCTCGGCGGCCAGACGCTTGAGCTGCTGCAGCCTGGCTGCGAACTCGAATGGCCCCTGCGTTTCCGCAATGTCGCCGAGCCCCTCGACACCATGCAGATTGGCCGGCAGCAGGCTGTCCACCAGTTCGAGCGCGACGCGTCCGGCGAGCAGCCCGACAAGCTCATCCTTGTAGGCGAACATGACGTTATAAGTGCCGGGACTGCCTTTGACCGACCGTGTCTTTCCTCGTGTCACCCGGTGACCGAGCATGCTCTGCAGTTCCAGGGCGACATGCTCGACGACGTGGCCGAGCCAGGTTCCTTCCTGCATGCGGCGGACGAAGCCGCCGGCGGCGCCATAGCTGCAGCCATGGCCCGCAAGGCCGGGCAACAGTCGGACGATTTGTTCGGAAAACCCGGGCAGTTTGTCTGTCGGGAACGCCTCAAGGGCTCCGAGGTCGATCCGAATCTGGACCATTGGCGTCATACTATAGAGGTGCGGCCCGCGAAACACGCGGGCGTCCACGACGCGGATAGGGCGAAAACGCGAGGCGCCCCGATGAATTTCTTTGTCCGACATAGTCCGTTTCTCCTGACTAACTCCGCAACATCCGGAGGATCGGTTAGTTCCCGGCTCTTTCAGCCCAAATATTTTTGCAGGAGAGAGAAACAAAAGTGGCCGTTAACATATGTTGGCCCAAGAACACCCTCTGGTCATCTCGGCCACGTGCGGTCGCTGTTCTGAGGGCTACTTATCTCTCGGGACGAGGCGGGCCAGGCATTCGCTCGTTTTCACAAGCATTCGCCGGGCACATCGCGCCCGTTGAGCTAGTGCCCGGCTTTAGCTCATGGCGACCCATTGTGCGGGTCCAGCACTGAGGCATTAATCTTCAGCACGCCTTCGGCACCCGGGAACATTTCCAGACGCGTCAGGTTTGGAACCATCCTTGCACCGGAACTACAGCCATGCAGAGTCGAAAATCGGTGAAGGCCGCGCTCGTCAAGGAGATCGACGCGGTCCGCCTTCGTATCTCGCTGCTTGAAAGCGAGCTATGCAGAGATGGCAGACCCAGGCAAATTGGATGGCGTTCAGGATACGAACTGAACGCCCACAAAGCCCGCCTTGTTCGACTGGAGACCGTGCTTGCCCACTATCCGTCGGCACCGACGGCCCGGGCATCGAAACAGCAACAGCTTGAGTTGCGCGCAAGGCAACCAAGTAGTTTTGGGGAAACGCCATGGCTGACAGACCCTCAATCAGAACTCCGCTAGCTCGAGTGCGGGGCCTTGGATCGGCGAAACACGGAACCGAAACGTTCATGCTGGAGCGGCTGACATCTGCTGCCCTGTTGATCCTTGTCATTTACATCGTCGCGGTCGTTATAATGCTGGTCGGTGAGCCTCGAGACGCCGTCCTCAGCGTCGTAGGATCGATCTATGTCGCGCCAGCCCTTATTGGCTTCATTCTCGTAAGCTGCGTTCACATGCGGCTTGGAATGCAATCGATCATCGAAGATTACTGCCATGCCACCGTGCTCAAATCGCTTCTTCTGATCGCCAATTGGTTATTCTGCTGGGCAGTCGCGCTCGCAAGCTTGTTCGCTGTGCTGTTAATCAGCTTCAGATAGCGATCCGGTTCTCAGCTGCAGCCAACGTCTGCCACCAGCAGGCTGAAGTTCGCCTCAGCGGCGAACCGGGCTGGCTTGCGCAAAGGAGTTCGACAACCCGGCCTCATCTGATTTGCGGCAGCCTGTCCCATTGATGGAAAGGGGGTGGAGAGGTCAGCTCCCACTCCAATGTGGTAGCTCCTGGCCCCCATGGGTTCATGCCGGCGGCTCTTTGCCGGTAGAAAGCTTCCAAGATGCCGAAGAGGAAAATCACGACACTCGCGGCCGACAGGTACGATCCATACGAGGACACCATGTTCCAGCCGGCGAATGCGTCGGGATAGTCGACATAACGACGCGGCATGCCAGCCAATCCAAGGAAGTGATGGGGGAAGAAGACGAGGTTCACGCCGACGAAGGTCGTCCAGAAATGGACCCCAGCCAGAAGCGGGTTGTAGAGATATCCCGTCATTTTCGGAAACCAGTAATACCAGCCCGCGAAGATGCCGAAGATCGCTCCCAGTGAAAGTATGTAGTGGAAATGCGCGACGACGAAGTATGTGTCGTGCAGTTCACGGTCGAGGCCGGCATTTGCGAGTTGAACGCCCGTCACCCCGCCTACGGTGAACAGGAATATGAAGCCGAGGGCCCAGAGCATCGGCGTCCGCAGGCTGACCGAACCGCCCCACATGGTTGCAATCCAGGAGAACACTTTTATCCCGGTCGGCACTGCGATCACCATCGTGGCGAAGGTGAAGTAGCGCTGCGTGTCGAGGCCTATCCCGCTGGTGTACATATGGTGGGCCCAGACGACGAAGCCGATCACCCCGATCGCCACGATTGCGTAGACCATCCCGAGATACCCGAAGATCGGCTTTCGCGAGAAGGTCGAGATCACCTGGCTGACGATGCCGAACACCGGCAGGATCATGATGTAGACTTCCGGGTGGCCGAAGAACCAGAAGAGATGCTGGTACAGCAGCGGGTCGCCTCCGCCGTCCGGCGCGAAGAACGTGGTTCCGAAATTGCGGTCGGTCAGGAGCATGGTGATGGCGCCGGCCAGCACCGGCAGAGCCAGCAGCAGCAGGAAGGCGGTGATGAGGATCGACCACACAAACAGGGGCATCTTGTGCAGGGTCATCCCCGGCGCGCGCATGTTGAAGATGGTGGTGATGAAATTGATGGCTCCCAGGATCGAAGAGGCGCCCGCAATGTGCAGAGACAGGATGACCAGATCCACGGCGGGACCGGGATGGCCGGAGGTCGACAGCGGCGGGTACAGGAACCAGCCGGTCCCAGGGCCATAGCCGCCGGGGACGCTGGGCATGAAGATCGACAATAAAAGCAGCATCAATGCCGGCGGCAGCAGCCAGAACGAGATGTTGTTCATGCGCGGGAAGGCCATGTCGGGGGCGCCGATCATGATCGGAACCATCCAGTTGGCGAAGCCGCCGATCAGGGCGGGCATCACAGTGTAGAAGATCATGATCAGCGCGTGGGCCGTGGTGAAGACGTTGTAAAGCTGCTTGCCGGCGTCGATCGCCGCGTCGCCCTGGTAACCGTAGATCATCGACGCCAGTCCGGGGAAAAACTGGATCCCGGGTTGCTGCAGCTCGATTCGCATGCTCACCGACAAGAGCATGCCGATCACCCCCGCGATGAAAGCGAAGACCAGATAGAGTGAGCCGATGTCCTTGTGGTTGGTCGAAAACAGCCATCGGGTGATGCCGGTCGGCTGGTGGCTGTCGAGACCGTCCGGATCTGCCGCCGTATATTCGTTCATGACCTTCTCCGCTTGAGCCGTCCGTCGCCAGCATCGAACCGTGCTGGAACTTGATTGTTCCCTCCACCGAACCGGCGGTAGGAACATTCCACGGAAGTCGCTGTTAGGTTCCGCGCGGCCGACCCTGCGCGGCTGAGGATCGACGTCCATGCTGGCGATAATTGCTGCGACCCTGGTTCTGACGACGGTGGTTGGTGGGCTGATATCCGCCTTCTGGCTCGAGGCGCGTCATGGTCTCCATGACCCCACGCCGCCGGACATGTCGGTGCCCAGGCAACTGAACGCCCCGGCCTGGAGCCGGTGGTCCTGACATGGACGCGATCACCGCGACACTCGACCCGAGGACGCGAGCCGGCTGGCTGCTGCTCGGCTTCGCGCTCGGCGGTTTCTTCGACGGCATCGTCCTGCATCAGATCCTGCAATGGCATCATCTTCTCTCGGGCGTCGCCGATCCGGCGGGTTCCGACCTGCGCTTCCAGATCATGGCCGACGGCCTCTTCCATCTTTTCATGTATGTGCTCGCCGTCGCCGGCACGGTGCTGCTGGTGGCCGCGAGGGCGGCCGGCGCGCGGCCCGGGACCACCACGGAGATCCTGCGGCTCGCCTTCGCCGGGTTCGGCGTCTGGCATGTCGTTGATGCCGTCGTGTTTCACTGGCTGCTGGGTCTGCACCGGATCAAGATGAACAGCGACTTGCCGCTCGCCTGGGATATTGCGTGGCTGGTCATCTTCGGCATCGTGCCGCTTGTGTTGGTGCTGGTGCTGCCCAACCGCGGCGGACCGGCACGCGGTGCTTCGGCAGCGCTTACCAGCATCGTCCTGCTCGCGGGATTGGCAGCCGGCGCCGGCCCGTTCTTCAACGGCGCCGCCAATTCCATCATCGTCTTTCGTGTCGGGATGGAACCGGCGGCGATGATGCGGGCCGTTGAAGTCGCCGACGCCCATCTCAAATGGGTCGACGCCAGCGGCACCATCTGGGCGGTCGACCGCGTCTCATGGCGCGGGTTGGTAGCCCTTCACGCGCGCGGCGCCTTGGTGGTCAGCACGACGCCTGTCATTGCCGGATGCCTTGCCTGGACCGATGCCGCCGGAGTGAGCAGTAGCTCCAGCCAGCAGCGTGGCACTCCTGCCAGGCTATGACTTCCGGACAGGGATAGGGGAGTATCAAGCATGCAATTCGCCACCGAGAGCAGCCACGGCCGGAGCCTGACACCGCGCATCGTCGTGGTCGGCGGAGGCTTTGCCGGTCTGGAGGTTGCCAAGGCGCTCGGCAAGGCGGAAATCGGGGTGACGATCATCGACCGCCACAATCACCACCTGTTCCAGCCCTTGCTCTATCAGGTTGCAACCGCCGCCTTGTCGGCGCCTGACATCGCCGAGCCAATCCGCAAGATCCTGGGCCGCTATCCCTCGGTTCAGGTCCTCTTCGGCGATGTCACCGAGATCGGCACCGAGGCCAGGATACTGGTGCTGGCCGATGGGACCACGGTCCCCTACGACATCCTGGTCTTGGCCACCGGTTCGCAGCCATTCTATTTCGGCCAGGAGAGCTGGGCTCGGGTTTGTCCCGGCTTGAAGACCATCGAGGACGCGCGCACGATCCGGTCACGGCTGCTGCTATCGTTCGAGCACGCGGAACGGACTACCGATCCAGTCGAGCAATCCCGGCTGATGACGATCGCCATTATCGGCGGCGGCCCGACCGGTGTCGAACTGGCGGGCTCGATCGCCGAACTCAGCCGGCACACACTGGCGCGCGACTTCCGCAACATCCGGCCCGAGAAGACAAGGATCATACTGGTAGAAGCCGGCGAGCGTCTGCTCGCCGGATTCGCCCCGGAGCTTTCCAGATATGCACGTCTGCGCCTTGAAAGCCTGGGCGTCGAGGTCGCGCTCGGCAACCGGGTCGAGGCTATCGAAGCGCATCAGCTCACCGTCGGCGGCCAGGTGATCCCGGTGGCCTTGACGCTCTGGGCCGCCGGGGTGGCGGCTTCTCCGCTGGCCGCCCAGCTTGGTGTCGGGCTTGACCGCGGCGGTCGGGTGAAGGTCGAATCCGACCTGCAGGTCGTCGGCCATCCCGATGTCTTCGCGCTTGGCGACGTCGCACTGGTCCTCGATGGGAACGGCCAGCCATTGCCGGGTCTTGCCCAGGTCGCCAAGCAGCAGGGCGAGCACCTCGGCAAGGCACTGGCACGCCGGATAGATGCTGGCGATACGCTGCCCGCTTTTGTCTTCAGCAATCGAGGCAACACGGCCATTGTCGGCCGCCACGCTGCCGTGTTCGAATCGGGTAGGCTGAAACTGAAAGGCTGGTTCGCCTGGTCTGCCTGGGCGCTCATCCATGTCTACCTGCTCGTCGGTTTTCAGCACCGCGTTCAGGTCTCGATCCAGTGGCTCTGGCGCTACCTGACCTATGAGCGTGGCGCCCGGCTCATCGCCGAGGAGCGAGTCGAACCGGGTTCGACATCGTCGCCGGGAGCGGCCCCGAGAGAGCCGCTGCCAACCAAGGCAGACGCCGCCCCGGCATTGCACGCCCGCACTGACTAGATTGCCGGGTGCCCAGTTCGGAGACAGTGGCGATGCGGGGGTCAGCTCTGGATTCCGCCACGGCCCGTCGTCCCACGGCAGCCCGAACCTCGATAGTTGAGGCGGGTGGTTCCCAGCTTGTATCCGGTGCCGGCCTGATGGATCCGGATGGCACCAACGACGTTCCGTCCCTATATGAACAAATGAACACAGGCTCCTCGAAACGGGATCTGTTGAACCCCTCCTCTTCAGAGACAGCTCGTCATGACGTCACCTGCGACTGCTGAACAAACCCCGGTCATTCAGATGGGGCTTCCTGCCCTGAGCAACAGCTATGCGCAACTGCCGGAGCGCTTCTTCGCGCAAACACATCCGAAGCCGGTATCCGAACCGCGGCTGATCCGGTTCAACCGGCCCCTCGCCGAGGAACTCGGGCTCGATGCCGACCTGCTTACCAGCCCGGATGGAGTGGCGATGCTGGCCGGCAACAAATTTCCGGAAGGCTTGCAGGCAATCGCCCTGGCTTATGCGGGCCACCAGTTCGGAAACTTCGTGCCTCAGCTCGGCGACGGGCGCGCTCTGCTGCTTGGCGAAGTGGTGGACGTCAACGGCATTCGCCGTGACATCCAGCTGAAGGGATCGGGACCCACGCGGTTCTCGCGCAACGGTGACGGCCGCGCCGCCCTCGGCCCTGTCCTGCGCGAATATGTCGTCAGCGAAGCGATGGCGGCGCTCGGCATTCCGACGACGCGAAGCCTTGCGGCGGTGCTCACCGGCGACCCGGTCTATCGCGAGGTCCGGCTGCCCGGCGCCGTCCTGACACGGGTGGCGGCAAGCCATATCAGGATCGGCACGTTCCAATATTTCGCCGCGCGCCACGACACCGAGGCGCTCAAGATATTGGCCGACTATGCCATTCAGCGTCACTTCCCACAGCTGGCGGGGGAAGCACGGCCGTACCGGGCTTTGCTGGAGGCCGTTGTCGCCGCACAGGCGGATCTGGTGGCGCGCTGGATGCTGGTCGGCTTCATCCATGGCGTCATGAACACCGACAACATGTCGATCTCGGGCGAGACGATCGACTATGGCCCATGCGCCTTCATGGACGCTTACGACCCCGGCGCGGTGTTCAGTTCGATAGACCGCGCCGGTCGCTATGCCTATGCCAACCAGCCTCGTGTGGCCACATGGAACCTTGCGCGCTTTGCCGAGACCCTGCTGCCGCTCATGAGCACGGACGAGAATGAAGCAGTGTCTGAAGCGGAAGAGGTGCTGAGGTCGTTCCAGGCCTCTTATGAGGCTGTGTTGCAGCGCGGCTTCCGCAGAAAACTCGGACTGCTGACCGAAGCGGAAGGCGACTTGCAGCTCGCTGCCGACTTTCTGGATGTGCTGGCTCGCGGCGAAGCGGACTTTACGCTCGGCTTCCGGCGCCTGGGCGATGACCTCGACGCTGCGGACGGCCAAGGCACGGCGCGGCAGTTGTTTAAGGATCCAGGTGCATTCGATGCCTGGTCGGCGCGGTGGCGCCAGCGCATTGCAAGCGAAGCAGCCGACACGGCCACGCGCCGGGCGGCCATGCAATCCGTCAATCCCAAATTCATCCCCCGCAATCATCGCATCGAGGCGATGATCCAGGCGGCGTTGGGCGGCGACTTCACACCGTTCGAGGAGATCCTGGCGGTCGTCAGCCGTCCCTTCGATGAGCAGCCGGGAATGGAACGCTATGCTGAGCCGCCACGCCCGGATGAGCGCGTCCTGCAGACATTCTGCGGTACCTGAGACATTCGTGATGGTCGCTTAACATGTGCAAATGCGGAAGACCCATTTGCAAGCTATCGTCACGGGTACTCTCGTAAGGGCTGAGCTATGACGATCATAGAATTGGCATTCGAATTGCTGGCACGGAAGCTCGTAGACCGTACCGGAATATCAGACGAAGATGCTCGAGACCTTGTCGCAGCCATGGGAGCTGACTGGTCATCGCTCGTGCGAGCAGCGAGAGCGATCAAAGAGACTTAGGTCTTTTGACGTCGTTTTAGCTGCCATCAGCTGCAGGCAGATCGGACCAGAGGCTGCGGCCGCGATCCAGGCGCGACACCGCGCTCGTCACCGATCATGTCAGCAACGTGGTCAGCACTGTATTTCGGTCGCTCCAAATTGAGCCACTGAAGCCCGCTACGCAAGTCGCCGGAAGCTCGCAATAAACTGCGATAGCAGCCCAGTCTTGGGGTTTATATTGCAGGCCCGCATCACTGGCGGGGCGACGCGGACCTGCCCAGAGATTGCCTGTCCTCGACCAGTAACGCGGGCCGCTGCCGTTTCTTGAAATCCGCGTTGGGAGTCAGATTCCGTCGGCACCGAAAAGCACAGGTGCTGACGAAGCAGACGGAACTTCCCCCCACGATCACGGTTTGGAGTCACGATGCCAACCCAAGGAGATGCAGATGTCGAGCAAAATGCCGCCCGTGCCGCCTGAGAACCAGAGCCAGAAGGGTCGGGGAGAAGGGCGACAGGTTAGCCACGATGATGCCCAGCACGGCACTCACGGAGCGCCGGATCCGGAGCGCCAAGGGCAGCAAGCCAACACCAAGGTCAACACCACTCATCAGGGCCGGCAGCAGGATCGGTGATCATGTCCACATCGAAGAAACACCCGAACACGATCCGGCAGGGCGGGCCAGGCGCATCGCACGAGAACGCCAGAAAACCCTTACAGATCAAAAAGCCCCCGGCGGATGAAGACCGTCGATCCAAAAGCCGAGTTTCAGGGGGTGGCGGCGAAAAGGACAGTCATCATTCGCACAATCTAGCCAAGAAGGGTAGCAACAGTTGAACCCACGCTTTGTGAATGATTTGTGCTTAAAGCGCGCCGCGCCCGAACGGGCTCAGGCGACGCGCTTTAGATCTCTGTTTTATGCGTGTCGTTGTCTCAAAAACCGAGTCCACTTTTGAGCGACATGCATTAGCCGGACCAGCGTATGGATCGGCGAGTCCAGCCGAAAACCGGAGACGGTGGGCCCGCACCACTGGCGGAGCGATGCGGGCCCGGCCAAGGGTTACGGCCCTCGACCAGCAGCGAGGGGCTCGCTGCCGCATCCAGAACAAGCCCCGTAATTTCAGGTTCCGCTTATATACAAAAAAGCCGGCCACCTTTCGGCAGCCGGCAGTTCCAACAGAACAAGGGAACGTGCACTGATGGGGCAGTGCAACGCCCGAAGTGTTTCGAGGCGACGATGTTCCACGGCAAATCCACGGACTCGCCGTTTCGATCTACATTGGCCGGATGGAAAGATCTTTGACGATCTCCCAAGTTCTCGGGGAGCCCAGTCCGACGTGTGGCGCCCGGTCTGCGCCTTTGCTCCCTATGCGGCCAGCAAGCTCATCCTTGAAGAATGCCCGCCGCGACTGCCGCGCGCGTCAACACCGGCGTGCAATTGGTCGAGCGCGCGGCAGACCGGGGACGCGTCAAGTCGAGCGTCTGTCGACGTAGGTGTAGACGCCGGCCCCAATGGCAACCGCGCCGACCGTGATCACGATCGATGGCGCGCCCATCAAACTGGCAAGGACCGCCCAGATGAGGGCGATGACGATAGCGCCGAGTGTTCCCAGGATCAGTCTCGGCATTGTCTACCCCTCCACGTTCGGACCGCCGTGGATGGTCGTCACCCACCGGTCATGCAAAACGCCGCATGAAAGCACAGTGTGGCCCATGAGGTGAAGGGTCGCGCCGGAATACTCCGGTGCGAAAAAGATGATGCCCGCGCCGCCAAAGCCCGGGTGTTCAATAGCCAAATGGCTGGACCGGCGTCTAGCGCCTCAGCGCGTGGACTTCCGCCATGCTTTCGCCGCCCATCGGCATGGCCATGTCATCATCGAGCAGCCGGGTGATGCGGGCAAAGCCCGTAAACGCCTTCCTGGCTGCTTCGGCCGACATTCTGCCCGACAGGGCCGCGGAGCAGCAATTCACGGCGCATTGATACACAGGCCCACGCCGTCCCAATGGCCATTTCTGCAAAAAGACCATCGCTTCGGCAACGCTGTCGACTTCCTCGACGGGGTGTCCCTGCCCGCGCGCAATGCGCACGGGCGTAAAGAAATGCAAGCGGTCCATTTTGTTCTCTCCCTGGTCGGCCGCAGCGCGGACCAACCCTATTAAATTCGCGGATAGCGCGTTTGTTCCGCTTATTGCAAAAAATCTGCGCTGGTGGGCTTGGGTTGCCGACGCCCGCTTTTGTCCGGAACGTTAGGCCGGCTGATGCATTTCGCTCTCGTGATTGCCTTGAGGGACACGTTCAAACCATGCGGATAGCCCATGTCGCCCCTTTGCACGAATCGGTGCCACCCCTTCTCTATGGCGGCACCGAGCGCATCGTTTCCTATCTGACCGAAGGGCTGGTCGAACTCGGCCATGAGGTGACGCTGTTCGCCAGCGGCGACAGCCGGACGTCGGCCAGACTGATACCAGGTCGCGAACGCGCGCTACGCCTCGATCCGCGTCCACTGAAATCGGACACGGCGGCGCATCTTGCGATGCTTGCCGATGTGAGGAACCGAGCCCACGACTTTGATATCATTCATTTTCACCTCAGTCATTTCCTGCATTTCTCGTTCTTCGAGACCATGCCGGACAAGACGGTGACGACGCCGCATGGTCGGCTCGATTATGTCGACCTGGCGCCAGCCTATGAGCGCTTTCCGCGCTTTCCGCTGATCTCGATCTCACATAGCCAGAAGACCGGGCTTGCGAATGCCAATTGGCTGGCCACCATCCATCACGGGCTGCCGACGGGTCTCTATCAGCCGACCTTCGAGATGGCGGCGGGCGAACCATACCTTGCCTTTCTCGGCCGGCTTTCGCGCGACAAGCGGCCGGACCGGGCCATCGACATCGCCTTGCGCTCGGGCATGAAGCTCAAGCTGGCGGCCAAGATCGGCGACGATGACCGCGGCTATTTCCATGAGACGATCGAGCCCTTGATCGATGGCGACCGCATCGACTATGTCGGCGAGATCGCCGAGGGTGAGAAGACTGAATTCCTCGGCAATGCCGCTGGTCTGCTGTTTCCGATAGACTGGCCCGAGCCGTTCGGCCTTGCCGCGATCGAGGCGATGGCGTGCGGTACGCCAACCATCGGCTGGAACTGCGGTGCGTTGCCGGAAGTCATCGACCATGGCGTTACCGGATTTGTCGTCGATTCTCTCGACGCCGCGGTCGCCGCGGTGCCGGCCTTGCTGCAACTCGACCGGCGAAAGGTGCGCGCCGTCTTCGAAAGTCGGTTCTCCGCCAACAGGATGGCGCGCGACTATCTCACTGCCTATGCGCGTCTCATCGGCGCCCCGGCTGAATCGAAAGCGTCGTGAACGACGGCGGACGTTCCGAGCCCGAAACAGAGATTTGTGACTGATGACCGAACTTGACGAGCGCAAGCTCGACCCTGCCGTGGCCCTTGCCTCCCTGGACGAAACCGCGCCGCGCGAGCCGCACCGGCTGTTTGCCCTAAAGCAAGGCGACTGTTTTGCCGTGGCCGATGCCTACGGCGATATCAGGGGTGCGGGCGACGGTTTCTTCCGTGACGACACCCGGGTGCTGTCGGAGTTCAGGCTCACCGTCGGCGGCCGGCAGACATCGCTGCTCGGCGCCTCGCTCAGCCAGGACAATGTGCTGTTCACCAGCAATATGACCAATTTGCCGATGCAAAGCGTCGGTGGCCGCGACATCCCGCAGGGCGCCATCCATATCGAGCGCGTCAGGCTGTTGTGGCAGGACCGGCTGTTCGAGCGCATCACCCTTTCCAACTACAGCCAGGAGCATTCGGCAATCCGCGTCTCGCTGCATTTTGCCGCCGATTTCCGCGACATGTTCGAGGTGCGCGGTTCGACCCGGCCGAAGCGCGGAATGGCGCATGCAGCGGAGATCGCGCCTGCCTCGGTGCTGCTGCGCTATGACGGACTGGACGGGCTGGCGCGGGTGTCGGCGATCTCGTTCTCGCAGCCGCCAGACCAGTTGAGCGCCGAGCGCGCGGATTTCCTCATCGCAGTGACCAAGCGCAGCAGCAAGATGCTTTACGTCGAGGTCGGCGCGGAACTGACCGAAACGCCCGACCGCGACCGCTTCCGGGCGGCCGCGGCGCGCGCCCGTTTCGGCATGCGGGCCAAGCGCCGCCATGGCGCGACGGTGCACAGTTCGGGTCGCGTCTTCAACGATTGGGTCGAACGCGCCCGCGCGGATGTCGCCTTGCTGACCACCGAGTTGTCGACCGGCCCCTACCCCTATGCCGGCATCCCCTGGTTTTCGACGGCCTTCGGCCGTGACGGCGTCATCTCGGCGCTGCAGATGCTATGGCTCAACCCCGGCCTGGCGCGCGGCGTGCTTGCCTTCCTCGCCCAGCACCAGGCGACCGAGACATCGCCTTTCAGCGACTCGCAGCCCGGCAAGATCATGCACGAGACGCGCAAGGGCGAGATGGTGGCGCTGCAGGAACTGCCTTTCGGCCGCTACTATGGCGGCGTCGATACCACGCCGCTCTACATCCACCTCGCCTGCGCCTATGCCGAACGCACCGGCGACATGGACTTCATCGCCAGCCTGTGGCCGTCTCTCTGCGCCGCCGCCAAGTGGACGGAAGAGGCGAGCCGCGCAACCGGCTTCGTCACCTATCAGCGCGCTGCCGAATCCGGCCTTGCGAACCAGGGCTGGAAGGACAGCTTCGACTCCGTCTTCCACGCCGACGGGCGCATTCCCAAGGGGCCGATCGCGCTGGTCGAAGTGCAGGGTTATGTCTTCGCCGCCTTCAGGGGCCTTGCCGCTCTCGCCCGCCGCCGGGGCGAGTTCGCGCAGGCCGAGCACTGGGAAAATCGCGCCGAAGAGATGCGGATCGCCGTCGAGCGTGATTTCTGGCTGGACGATCTCGGGTTCTATGCGCTGGCGATCGACGGCGCCGGAGAGCCGTGCAAGGTGCGCACCTCGAATGCCGGACACCTGCTCTATGTCGGCCTGCCCGAACCGGCGCGGGCTAAGATGGTCGCCGACCAGTTGCTTTCGGCTTCCTTCCACTCCGGCTGGGGGGTGCGAACGCTTTCCGACGATGCTGTGCTGTTCAACCCGATGTCGTACCACAATGGTTCCATCTGGCCGCATGACACGGCGATGTGCGGCGCCGGCCTGGCGCGGTTCGGCGAGCGTGACAGCGTGGTGCGGCTGATGAGCGGTACGTTCGAATCGGCAGTGCATTTCAACATGCGACTGCCGGAACTGTTCTGCGGTTTCACCCGCTCGCCGGGCGAAGCGCCGATCGCCTACCCCGTCGCCTGCCTGCCGCAAGCGTGGTCGGCAGGCTCGGCCTTCATGCTGATGCAGGCGTGCCTCGGTCTGGAAATCGACGGCTGGAACGGCGAAATCCACGTCACTCGACCCCGTTTGCCGATCGGCATCGATACGCTGACGCTCAGGCATCTGGGTGTCGGCGAAAAGAGGGTCGATCTTACCTTCCAGCGCGTCGGCGACCGCGTCGTCGCCTTTCTCGCCGACCGCCATGAAGGGCTGGTTCCGCTGATCGTGCGGACATGATCTGAACGGCCTTCAACGGGAACCGAACCCAGGGTTTGTGCGTTGCGAAAAACACAGGTTCTCACGGGCGATCGTCGGCTGCGAACACTCAAATCGAACCATGAAGAAAAAGGCCCTGGCGGCCAAAATTGAGTTGGAATTGGAATGACTGATTATGGCATGGCCCTGCTCTGGGTCTTGATCCTTGCAAGCCTTGGCCTTTCGATTCTAGCCGTTATGTTATCGATCTCCAGGCAACGTCGTAGCCATAGCTCGACGGTTGCACCGACTGCCGGCGAGGACGTCGCATCGGAAGCGACGCGCAAGGTCTTGCGGGAGTTCGAGAAGAACGGACAATCTCCCGACGCGGCGCTGGTGAACTGGTCGCCCGACACCTTGCGCAAGATACTTGCCGACGACCTGCCGGACGCGCAGGTCATCGTCGTCTCGAACCGAGAACCCTATATCCACAACATCAAGCACGACGGCGTCGAGCTTCTGGTGCCGGCCAGCGGCCTGGTGTCGGCGCTTGAGCCTATCACCCGCGCCTGCAGCGGCACCTGGATCGCCTATGGCGGCGGAACTGCGGATCGTCTGACGGTCGACAGCAACGATCGGGTTCAGGTGCCGCCGGACAATCCGTCCTATACGCTGCGCCGCGTGTGGCTGAGCGACGACGAATATCAGGGCTATTATCTCGGCTTTGCCAATGAAGGGCTTTGGCCGCTCTGCCATATCGCCTTCACACGGCCGGTCTTCCGTGCCTCGGACTGGGAGGCCTATGAGGCCGTCAACCGCAAATTCGCCGATATGGTGGTTGCCGAGGCGCGCAATGAGCGGCCGATCGTGCTGGTTCAGGATTACCATTTCGCGCTCCTGCCGCGCATGATCCGCGAGCGCCTGCCGGAGGCGATCATCATCACCTTCTGGCACATCCCGTGGCCGAACTCCGAAGTGTTCAGCATCTGCCCATGGCGCGAACGCGTTCTTGATGGACTGCTCGGGAGCTCGATCATCGGCTTTCACACCCAGTTTCATGCCAATAATTTCACTGAAAGCGTAGACAGGTTCCTGGAAAGCCGGATCGAGCGCGCCGACGCCGCGATCTCGTATGGCGGGCGGACGACACTGGTGCACGCCTATCCCATCTCCATCGAATGGCCGGCCGAACTCCTGGCCAAACTGCCACCGGTCGAGGAAAGCCGCGCCCGCCTGCGTGAGCGGTTCGGCCTGTCGGCGGACGTCAAGCTGTGCGTCGGCGTCGAGCGCCTGGACTACACCAAGGGCATCCTCGACCGCTTCCATGCGCTGGACGAATTGTTTACGCGCCACCCCGAGTGGATCGGCAAGGTAGTGTTCCTGCAGATTGCTGCCCCAAGCCGCGGCACGCTGCCGGCGTACCAGCAATTGCACGATGAATGCCTGCGTTATGCCAACGAGCTCAACCAGCGCTACGGTCATGACGGCTACAAGCCCGTGGTCATGGTGGCTGAGCACCATTCGCAGCAACAGGTCTATGAGATCTATCGCGCCGCCGACATCTGCATGGTCACCAGCCTGCATGACGGCATGAACCTCGTAGCCAAGGAATTCGTCGCCGCGCGTGACGACGAACAGGGCGTGCTGTTGCTCAGCACGTTTGCCGGCGCGTCGCGCGAACTGCTGGAAGCACTGATCGTCAATCCTTACGACGCGGCGATGATGAGCCAGGTGCTGCTGCAGGCGCTGACCATGTCACCGGACGAACAACGCGAGCGCATGCGCCCGATGCGCGAAATAGTGCGCGACAACAATGTCTTTCGCTGGGCCGGCAGCATGCTGCTCGATGCGGCGCGCCTGCGCAAACGCGGCGACCTCGAAAGAGCGACAAGTGTCGCCGAGCGGCCCGCAAACACCGGCAGCAACATCGTCTCGCTGTTCGACCGCATGCGGAAGGTGGCGTCATGAATAGCCTGTCGAAAGCACCGGGCCTGCCAACCGCACCCGACCTGCCGGAAGGACAATGGGCGCTTTTCCTCGACATCGACGGCACGTTGCTGGAGCACGCCGCGCACCCCGACGCCGTGTCCGTGAGCGACGAACTGCGCAACCTCCTCGGCGCCGTCGACAAACGGCTGGACGGCGCCGTCGCCTTTATCACCGGCCGCTCGGTCGAGGGCGCCGACCGCCTGTTTCATCCGTTGAAGCTGCGTGTTGCCGGTCTCTATGGGCTGGAACACCGGCTGACGCCGGACGGCCCGGTCGTTACCGCGGATGCTCCCGCCGATATCGCTGCCCTTGCCGACGCCATCGAGGCCGAACTCGATGACGGCCTTGTTCATATCGAGCGCAAGGGTCCGATCCTCGCCATCCATACGCGTGCGGCGCCGCATCTGCTGGCCAGGGCAACGCATCTTGCCGAACAGGCATTGACCGAGCTTCCCAAGGGCTATCGGGTTATCCCGGGCAACGCCGGCGTCGAACTCATGCCGCTCGAAGCGGCCAAGGGCGCTGCCCTGCGGCGTTTCATGGCAATCCCGCCCTTTGCCGGACGGCGGCCGGTCTTTCTCGGCGACGACACCGCCGACGAAAACGGTTTCGAGGCGATCAACGAGGCCGGCGGCATCTCGATCCGGGTCAAGCCGCGTGGGCCGACCGTGGCCCAATACAGGCTCGATGATGTCACCTGCGCGATAGCTTGGCTTGCCGCCAATTTCGACGCATCACCGGCCCTCAACCGCAAAGCGTCCTGATCCCTGCCGTCTGCGGGTCGAATCAAGATCGCCGCGATTGCGCCGACCTTCGCCAAAAGCCGATCGATAAGCGCTGTTCTCATTGAATATCTTTAAGGCCAAAGCCGGCAAATGGATTGCTTGCCGGTTCCCCTGCGTCAGGCATAACCTGCGCAGTCGACGCGTGAGGGCGCGTGCGGCATCAAGGGGAGGACATCGCAATGACCATACAAGGCGCATCACCCGATCTATACAATGAGGATTTGGCTCCGGCCAAAGTCCGAAACTGGGGGCCGTTCTCGATCTTCAACGTCTGGACGTCGGACGTCCACAGCCTCTGGGGCTACTATCTCGCCGCAAGCCTGTTCCTGTTTTGCGGCGGCTTCGTCAATTTCATCATCGCCATCGGCATCGGTTCGCTGATCATCTACGCGCTGATGAACATGGTCGGCTATGCCGGCGTGAAGACCGGCGTGCCCTACCCCGTGCTGGCGCGCGCGTCCTTCGGCATCTGGGGCGCCAACATTCCGGCCCTGGTGCGCGCCATCGTCGCCTGCTTCTGGTACGGCGCGCAGACGGCGGCGGCATCGGGCGCGATCGTGGCGTTGCTGATCCGCTCGCAATGGTTCGCCGATTTCAACGCCAACACGCATTTCCTCGGCCACACGGGTCTGGAAGTGATCTGTTTTGTGGTCATCTGGGCACTGCAATTGCTGATCATCCAGAACGGCATGGAAACGGTGCGCCGCTTCCAGGATTGGGCCGGACCGGCGGTGTGGGTGATGATGTTGATCCTGGCGATCTATCTCTGTGTAAAATCCGGGAGATTTGCCTTCACCAGCGACATCCCGATGGATGTGCTGCTCGACAAGACAAAGGATGCCGGCGTACCCGGAACCCCTGGCTCCTGGACGTCGCTGTTTGCGGTGGCGGCGATCTGGGTCACCTATTTCTCAGCGCTCTATCTCAATTTCTGCGATTTCGCCCGCTATGCCCCAGACAAGGCATCGCTGCGCAAGGGCAACATCTGGGGCCTGCCGATCAATCTCATCCTGTTCTCGCTGGTCGCCGGCGTGACCACCATCGCTGCCTTCGACGTGTATGGCGAAGTGCTTCTGCATCCCGACCAGATCTCGGCGAAATTCGACAGCTGGTTCCTGGCAGCGCTTGCAGCCCTGACTTTTGCCGTGGCGACGCTCGGCATCAATGTGGTGGCAAACTTCGTCTCGCCGGCCTTCGACTTCTCCAATGTCTTTCCCCGGCAGATCGACTTCAAGAAGGGCGGCTATATCGCGGCTGTTATCGCGCTGGTGCTCTATCCCTTCGCGCCGTGGGAAGGCAGTGCCGCATCTTTCGTCAACGTCATCGGCGCGACGATGGGGCCGATCTTCGGGGTGATGATGGTCGACTACTATCTGATCCGGAAGGGCGAGGTCGACGTCGAGGCACTGTACCGCGAAGATGGCGAGTTCCGCTTCCAGGGCGGCTGGCACGTCAACGCCTTCATAGCAGCCGGCATCGGCGCCATCTTCTCCTCGGTCCTGCCGAACTTCACGAACCTGCTACCGGCATGGTGGGGCGTTTATGGCTGGTTCTTCGGCGTCGGCATTGCAGGGGTCATCTACTACGTCCTTCGCACCGCCGCCCTTGGCGCAGGGGCCAGGACGGCGAAGGCGTGAAATTGAGGGATAGGGAGTAGTCAGTAGTCAGTAGTCAGTAGTCAGTAGTCAGTAGGGAATAATACCCCTACTCCCTACTCCCTACTCCCTACTCCCTACTCCCTACTCCCTACTCCCTACTCCCTACTCCCTACTCCCTACTCCCTACTCCCTACTCCCTACTC
>NZ_JAMYOY010000027.1:0-66683 GCF_040320115.1 Mesorhizobium sp. M0802 | reverse complement strand
AGAACGCATGACCGCACAGCTCTTCCGTGATCGCCTTGACCTTGCGGGTCGACACGCCCTGCACATACATCTCCGCAAGCGTCGCAACCAAGGCCCGCTCCGAACGCTGGTAGCGCTCGAACAGCTCGGTGGAGAAGTGACCCGCCCGGTCCTGTGGAACCCGCAGCTCAAGCTTGCCCACCCGGGTGACCAGGGTGCGGCCGTAGTAACCCGAGCGATACCCAAGGCGCTCAGGCGTGCGTTCGCCCTTCGAAGCACCCAGCGCCTCCTCCATCTCGGCCTCGAGAACCTCCTGCATTACCGCACGGATCACTTCGTGCAGCCCCTCCGGGTTCGAAAGCAGAATGTCTTTGACGGCAGCGCTGGTCGATTTACCTTCTGTCTTGGTCATGGTGGCGTTCCTTCCAGGGAATCGGTGACGTTGAACATCACCAGCCTGCCATGACCGCCCTCTCTCAGCGAATTTGCAGAACTCTCAGCACACTACCTGGACAGCAGGCTTGCGGCGTCCCTCGGTTGAGTTCACCCGCGGGTTTTTGCTCTTGAGTTCATCCAGATAATCGGCCCACCACTGCATCATGTTGATGCGCTCCTCCCAGTGCTCTGCCCGGGCATAGGCGCGCCGAACGTCGTTGTTCTCAATGTGGGCCAGCTGCCGCTCTATCGCGTCCGGATGCCACTCGCCGCATTCGTTCAGCAAAGTTGATGCCGTTGCTCGAAAGCCGTGCGCGGTAGCTTCTTCCTTGCCGTAACCCATACGACGCAGTGCGGCGTTTAGCGTATTGTCGGAAATCGGACGCGAAGCCGATCGAACACTAGGAAACAGCAGCGATCCACCACCAGAAATTTCCCTGAGTGAAGTCAGGACGCTGATCGCCTGCTTTGATAGGGGTATGCGGTGCGGCCGTCGCATTTTCATGCGTGCTTCAGGGATGGTCCACACCGAGCTTTCAAAATCGAACTCTTCCCATTCAGCGACGCGAAGCTCCCCGGGGCGGGGAAACAGCAGCGCAATCAGCATCAGGCCGGCCCGGGTTGTAGGCTGTCCTTCAAATGCATCGATCGCCCTCAACAAACCGCCCAAGGCCTTCGGATCGGTAATCGCGGCGCGAGACGTTACCGTCGGACTGATGAGTGCGCCTCTGAGGGCGAAGGTCGGATCTGTCTCGGCGCGTGCGGTCGCGATTGCGTATCGAAACACGCTGCCGATCGTGGAGCGCAGTCGCCTGGCCGACTCGTATCGACCGCGAACCTCCACGCGGCGGAGGGCAGTAAGGATGGTGGCCGGGTCGATCTCCCGAATGCATTTGTCGCCAATTATCGGATAGGCAAAGTCGAGCAGCCATTTGACCTTGCTGATCGTCCGGTCGGCACGTCCCTCCTTCTTTAGTTTGTCAACATATTCGTCCGCGATTGAGCGAAAGGAGTCCTTTGCCGAATCGGCCTTCCGCAAGCTGCGTTCCTTTCCAGGGTCGACGCCAGCTAGCAGAAGCCTTTTAGCGTCATCGCGCGCCTCCCGTGCCTCGGCGAGAGAGATAAGGGGATAGCTGCCCAGCGCGAGCAGTTTCTGCTTGCCGTCAAAGCGGTAGGCGAGCCGCCAGAGGCGAGAGCCCGTGGGCTGTACCCATAGCTGCAGCCCGCCCCCATCAGATAATTTCACGAGCTTGGAAGCAGGGCGGGCATTTCGACATTTCACGTCGGAGAGGGGCATTCGTCAGGTCTCCCTTGGCTGTTTCGATACCATCAGGATGTCGAATACCAACGGAAATACCATCCCCCCGCCTCGTTGGACCAAATGCTCCTGAAGCGCTCCGTGTCCCGCTTAACCGCGCAATGCGACTGCATAAGACCAACAATTCCAAGCGGTTGCAAAAGCTGCAGCGTAGAAGGTTCGGTGAAAAGGAGTGCCGGGAGAAGGGGGGATGGTGCCCAGAGGCGGAATTCAAGTGAAGAAAATCCCGTTTTGCTTTCAGATACTTAGGGGAACGTTAGCCGCATCTGCTACCAACATAAATACCAACAAAATATTCCTGTGGATTGGTTCGGTTCCTGCTATTTCTCTCAATGCCTTGCACCTGCACCTTGTCTCTTCCGGTTTAGTCTACATCCTTCTTGGTCATACCTCATCATGCGGGGTCGAGTGAAGACCACGGCTGGCCAAGACGACTTAATCAGAACGGATGGCCATTGCGCCCAATATCGGGATCGCTTTAGGCGGTTTCTGAAAGCCGACATCGTGCGAAGAACAGGTGGCTATTTGCGGGTCCTGAGACCTTGGCCCATACCACCGCTTTATAGGGTGGACGCGGCGCAGCGAAAAGCGCCGCCAGCCGTTCCTCATGTTGCTCCAGGCTGATGATGTGATCCGCGAACACAGACTTTTTTGGATTTGCCGCAGGCACAAGCTCTTTCGCAACCGGTGCGATTTGGCTGCTCAAACCTGACAATGAAGCGGTTTTTTCGCTACTCCGCATTTCTGACTCGATATATCTCTATATCTCTTGCGCCTCGTGCAAGCTCTGCCGGGCTGTTGCAGTGATTGATGCAAGTTCGCCAGCAATTCGTCGGCGTCGGCCGTCGGACTGCCTTCGTGATCCAGTAAGCCAACGATAATATCCTGCTTGGAAACGATGCTCTCGTTGTGAACGAATTGGCCCATAAAATACATGAGCCGGCTCTGTGCCGGTGTGGGCATGGGCCTTCTCCCTGGTCGGGCGAAAGCCTGATGATCGCTCCCAAGCGCCTCGTGCCTGTTTGTTTTTGATTTTTCGAGGCGACGCAGCAGTGTGCGCTCGTTAGCAGGCAATGGGAACCGGCCAGGCAATTGCAGCATCCACGCTGCGCACGCCGCCCTGACCGCGCGTGCCGGCCCCCTGGCGTCGCTCGGCCGCTACTTCAGTGTTTCTGGTTGACAATCGTGGCCGGCGCACCGCATTTCGCGTTGAGGGACAAACCTGGGGATCCTGCATGAAGAAGACTTATCAGAAGCCTGAATTAAAGAAGCGTGAGAAGCTCTCGGCCGTAACGGCTGTGTGCACGCCATCAACCTGCACCGATGAGTGAGAACCTTTAGGCCCCAAGGCGCTTTGCCGAAATTCGCTAGAGAGGGACTGCAGTGAAGAAAGAATACAGCAAGCCAGTACTGACCAAACGTGGGCGTCTCAGCGCAGTGACGGCGCAATTGGCACCCAGTGTTGAACCCAGAGGAGCCTAGGCAAACCACGGCCCTGCAACAAAGCCAGTTGGCTTCGGCAGCGGGCTTCTCCGCTTCCAGGCGCCGAAACCTATCTTCGTATGCCTGTCACAACGAGCCAGGCGGTTTCCGTGCTCGGTCTCCGCACTTCAGGGTCGCTGAACCCTGCCTCTCGCAAGGCAGCAATGACCTCATCCGGCTCGCGAGGTGTAAAAAACATCGGCCGGCATGTTCATCCGGTCCATATGTGCCTTCGGGAGGAAGCCCAGCACGACGCGACCGCCTGGTTTGAGGACGCGATGGAGCTCTGCGGATCCAGCTCTAAGGCTTTGCCAGAAGTACACTGTGTGGACGCTGAGAGCCTTGTCGAATGTGCTATCCGGCAAGGGCAAGTCCTCGACTAGCCCGGTTCGGAACTCGGCTCGTCCGGCGCGCACTGCATCGGCGAACCGGTGGGAGGCAGCGTTCACGACATCTGCGAGCGATCAACACCGCAAACGAATGCTGCCTCACGGTTAAGTTGCGGCAGTAAAACTGCGCCGCCGAAACCGACCTCCACGGCACGATCTGCCGTTACCAGTTGCAAATGATCGAGAGCGTAGCCGTTGAGCCGGGCATTGCCCCGGTTCATTCCGGCCCGGACCAGCCAGCCGCCGGTTCGGTCGGCCAGGACAGTGGTTTCGCTATAAATCGTGGCGCCATCCGATCCCACATGGCGCTCGTTGGGGGGAACTCGCCCCCGTCGGATCAGCCGCCTCTGTTGGACCTGATTATCCAATGATAATCCCAAGAGTATCAAGTCATGCGTGGAGTGGTGCCAAGTTTTTGCCCATCGTCTTCGCCCTCCGGAAGATGGAAGACAGCAACAGTCGGGCCCGTGCTTTCCTTCCTGGGGTGGCGCGGGCCGCCGTCGCCTAGCCTTTGCACGAGCCGGTGATGATGGACGCGAATTTGTTGCTGCTGCGAGCCACACCTACCATTTGGCGGAGCTCTTCGCATATCTCTCTCGCGTCTTGGCGCGAAATCTCGGAGAGATAGCGCAGGATTATGGCCTCTTCAGTCAAGGCCTCCTGAATGTGATTCAATTCCGACAGCTTCCGATCGATAGAGCTCATCCATGCACCATGCGCCTAGAAGCGGTGGCGCGCAAACGCTGGTTCGATACTGAAAAATGAAGGCTGCCCAGTTTTTCCTGCCTCACTGATCCAGTTCGAGCGGCTCATGGTCCGGTTGCTCGTGCCCCATGACCTGGCGGAAGTCACGCCGGTCGACCCGCTGGCCGCAGATGGGGCGCGCATAGAATTCCCAGTCAGGGTCATGTGGCTTGCCGGGCATGGGCGGTCCGAGGTCGGCTATTCTGGTTATGCCCGGCCTAACCCGTCGCAGCGGCAAAAGTTCCGGAAAGGCGTGCCCGTTGTCCGATCGCCCGCTCGCATTTTTGTACAACATATTCCCGACTTCCATTATCCCCTCATGGCAACTCTGCGGTACGGCGTAAGGCGGGAACCGGATGGGACGTGGCGGTGTTCGACGTGTTCACCGGGCTGCCGGCTATTGTAGCGGGCCACCCATCTGTCGACCTTCCCGACATGGAGTATGCCGAAGAGCTGGCCGCCATCCTGAATGCCAACGACCTGAAGCAGAGGCTATCTCAAGGGAGGTTCCCCGGAGGGTTCGCCTGACTGAAGTCGGAACAAAGTCAGTGAACAACCGCCCTTGTCAGCGGCCGCTTTAGAGATCGGGTTGCAGAGGAGGGTACACAGGCTTTTCCCCTTATCCTTTTTTCTCCCGGCGGCGCCACTGTCTATTATCGGCGGCGAGGCCGCTATCGCCTTCTGAGCGGGCTAGCGATGGAGTGCCTTCGACGGTGAAGACGATTCCGGCATCCTCAAACGCTTTGCGGATGGCGGCGAGGTTGTGGGGACGCGGTTTCCTGAATTCGTTCTCAAGATCGCTGATCACCATTTCGCTAAGATTGGCCTTTGCGGCAAGTCGCACACGCGACCAGTTCAGTAGGGCTCGTGCTGCTCTGGATTGATCTGCGGAGGGTACGGTTCGGCTGTCCATAGACAGTCGAACATTCAGTATCGCTAAAATGTTCCTCCTGACCTTCTGCGATTTCTCTAACGGCGTGAGGCCGGCTTCTCGGATAACGCGGCGGGGTTTTCCAATAACTTTGCGGAACGCTGATCTGCACGCCGCAATGTCTTCTTTTTCGGCTTGGTCTTCTCAACCAGATCTGGCCTTTTCGCTATCAGGTAGTCAGCCTTGTTCGTTCGATAGTCTTCTTTGTGGATGGACATTGCTACGATCTCCATTGTAGAGATCAACGCGGCTGGAAGCCGACACGTTCCCATAAATCGCTTGTTCAAGGCCGAGCCGAACGGCACACGGATGCCAAAAACACGAAAAGGGCGCGGTTTGTGACCGCGCCCTTATTTGACTAGGTTCAACTGTCCTGCCTACGAGTCTTGTCGACCATACCAGTCGTCGACGTCTCGCCGCACGCGATCCTTCTCAATGCCGTAGCGCTCCTGGATCGTACCTTCGAGCTGATCGCGGTTGCCGGCTATGCGGTCGAGATCATCATCAGTGAGCTTGCCCCACTGCTCCTTGACCTTGCCTTTGAATTGCTTCCAATTTCCTTCGACGCGGTTCCAGTCCATGATGGCGATCTCCTTTCGTTGTCCTTTCGAACAACGGTCGTAGTGGCCATCAGGTTCCGCTGCAGGTAAGCGCGCTTGCTGGTGATCTAGCAATGGAAACTTCGCCTCTGTCCGGGAGCAGTTAGAGCAGAACAATGCAGCAGGGGCGTCTGCGCAGGTCATCGCCCTTAACGCCTTCTGACTGACTGCTTGAGAAGCGCGAGCAATCAAGGCGCTACCACCGTGCCACCGACCGTCTGTATTTTCTTTAGATCTCGGATAGGTTTTGCCGGTATTTGTCGGGAAAAGGAGCCGAAGTGATGACCGACATCTGGCATTCACTCCTCGCCAACCTTGCCTTGGTCTCCATTCTCGTGGTCGCCTGGGACCTTGTGGCGGATTTCACCGGGCGCTTCTCGCGGCGGATGCAGTCGCTGCTTCTCGGCTTGGTCATGTGCGTTGGCGCGGTCATCTCCATGGCGACGGCCCTGTCCGTCTCCGGCTTCGTCGTCGATCTGCGCGCCGCCTTCATTGCTGCGGCCGCGTTCTTCGGCGGATGGCCGGCAATGCTCATCGCCACGGCCGGCTCCATTGCCTATCGCGCCCATCTGGGCGGGCAGGGTGCAGGTGCTGGTGTCATGGGTATCCTCATTACCGCAATTGTCGGCATCGCGTGGCACCACTTCGTCGCGGCCCGATCGCGCACCATGTACGACATATTCGGTCTTAGCGTAACGGTCGCTCTCGCCGGGCTTATCACGCTCCTGGTCATCCCAGCGCAAGCCCTTACCGGTCTTGTGCAGCAGAGCACGTTCCCGTCCCTCGTATTCCGCTTCCTAAGCACAATCATCATCGGCGTCCTGCTCGACCGGCAGCAGCGCCGGCGGGAGCTCTTGATGTCCAACATGACCTACCGGGCCATGGTTCGAGAACTGCCGGATTGCCTGAACATAAAGGATGTCGACGGCCGTTTCATCGCCGCCAACCCCGCCACCGCCGAAATGGTTCGCGCCGCTTCGGTCGACGATCTGATCGGCAAGACGGATTTCGATTTCTACCCCAGGGATGTAGCCGAGCGCTTCCGGCAAGATGAGATGGGCGCACTGGAGGCCGGGCAGACGTTGCGGATCGACCAGCCGGCGCTTTTCCCGGACGGCCGGCAAGGTTGGCTTTACACGCTCAAGGCCCCCTTCCGCGACGAGTCGGGCAACATCGTTGGCGTCATCACCTACAATCGCGACATCACCGAGCAGAAGCGCACCGCCCAGCTCAAGAACGATTTCATTTCCACGGTCAGCCACGAATTGCGCACCCCGTTGACCTCCATCCGCGGCTCGCTTGGCCTGATCGCGGCCGGTGTTGCCGGCGAACTGCCGCCGAAGGCCGCCAATCTCGTCAACATCGCCCACACCAATAGCGAAAGGCTGGTTCTCCTCATCAACGACATTCTGGATATCGAGAAGATCGAATCGGGCGTGATCACCTTCAAGATCAAGCAGATGCCTGTCCGTCAGGTGCTAGAGCAGGCCATTGCCGCCAGCTCCAACTACATGGCTGACAGCCGGATCAAGATCGTTCTGATCGACGATGCCCCGCGCGCTGAGGCCAACATCGATCCGGATCGCCTGCATCAGGTGATGGCGAACCTTCTGTCGAACGCGATCAAGTTCTCGCATGCTGATGGCACCGTCACGGTGAAATTCCAGCGTCGTGACGGCGACATGCTGCGTATTTCCGTCATGGACCAGGGCACTGGCATCCCGGAGGCTTTCCGCGGCCGTATATTCGGAAAATTCGAGCAGGCGGACGCTTCCAGCACGCGTAAGATAGGCGGCACCGGCCTGGGGTTGAGCATCGTCAAGGCCATTACCGAAAAACTTGGCGGAGCCATTTCCTTCGAAACCGAGGAAGGCAAGGGAACCTCGTTCCACCTCGACCTTGCAGAAGCACGCAGGCACCACCCAAGGCCGTATCCGCCACCGCACCTGACGCGGAAGCCCGATGGCCGCCTACGGGTTCTGATCTGTGAAGACGAATCCGACGTCGCCGCCGTGATTGCGGCACTCTTGGATGCGGAGGGCTTTTCCAGCGACATCGCACCCGATATCGCCACGGCAACGGCGCTTCTGAGGTCCCGCGAATACGTGGCCTTGACCCTCGACATCAAGCTGGCGGGGGAATCCGGTATCAAGCTCTTCCACGACATTAGGGCATCGCCGGTCAATTCCGACATTGCGGTCATCGTCATCTCCGCCGTTGCCGATGAGGCCAGGGGGTCGCTGAACGGCAGCGCCGTCGGTATTGTCGACTGGCTGGAGAAGCCGGTGGATTCAAAGCGGCTTCACGCCGCCCTTGCCAAGATCCTTGCTGGCAGGACCGAGCAGAGGCCGAAGATTCTGCATCTCGAGGACGACGAGGGCGTGCTTGCGGTGATGTCGGAGGGGTTGGGTTCGGGGGTCTCGATCACTTCTGCGAAGACCCTCAAGGACGCCCGGGAGGCGATCGGCCGGCATCGCTTCGATCTGGTGATCCTGGATATTGCACTCCCCGACGGATCGGGGTTGGACCTGCTGGCCGATCTGCCGCTCGAGACTGGGGTCATCGTGTTTTCGGCGGCGGAGCTAGACCAGAAACTAGGTGATCGCGTGCAGGCCATCCTGACCAAGACCAGGGCGTCGGAAATCGATGTGGCAAAGCTGGTCAGGAGCATGTTGGTTTCGTCCCGCACCCAACCTGCCGCGCACGCCAAGGAGTGACGCTCATGCCCGCAAGGATTCTCTATGTGGATGACGAGGACGATATCCGCGAAATCGCCCAGATGTCGCTGGAACTCGAGCCGGAGTTCGAGGTGCTGTCCTGCCCGTCCGGCTTGCAGGCGCTCGCCGATGCCGCCGAATGGCGACCCGACCTTATTCTGCTCGACGTAATGATGCCGGACATGGACGGACCAGAGACGCTGCGGCGCCTGGCCGGGTCTGGGGCGACGGCTTCGATACCCGTGGTGTTCATCACCGCGCGCACCCAGACCCATGAGGTCGAACGCTATCTGGCGATGGGGGCGGTAGGGGTCATCGCGAAGCCGTTCGACCCGCTTGCGCTTGCCGGTGAAGTCAAAAGATTGCTTCGACGGCGCGCCTGAGTCGACGTTTGGCTTGAGCACCGAGCGCAGTCTGGCTGCAGACTGAGCGACGTCGTTCACGGCTCCTATACCATGTCTCCTTATTCATCTACTGATTGTGCCGAGATGCAGGCGTAGCGAATCAGGTGGTCTATAATTGCCTAGGATCGGCGGATGTCGATGAGAGTTGAGAACAATGTTTCTCTGCATGAGCCGCGTTGGCGGATGTGGTTCATGGATTGATCACTCCGGGGGGCGACGGAACCGGAGCAAGGCTGTTGAACGGAGCGAAGGCAAGAGTTCTGATTTGCGATGACGATCCCCTTTTGATCGAACTGATGGAATTCAGGCTCATGGCAAAGGGATACGAGGTCATCAAAGCAGTAGACGGGGCGGAAGCGCTCTTGAAGGCGGAGCATGAGGCGCCCGATATCATCGTGCTCGACGCGATGATGCCCAAGGCCGACGGCCTAGAGGTTCTTGCCCGCATAAAGAGCGAACCGGCTTTGTCGGAAATCCCGGTGGTCATGCTGACCGCCCGCAAGGGCGAAAAAGACATCGTCTCCGCTCTTGAGAAGGGGGCCGACGACTACCTTGTGAAACCCTTCATTCCCGAGGAACTCCTGGCCCGGCTTGCGCGTCTCTTGGCGCGGAAGAGCGGGAAGCGCTGATGAGGCGCGGCCGGTGCGCCACGGTTGCAGCATGCGTCTTCCTGGCGGTTGCGGCAGTGCCCGCCGCGACGCTGGCCCAGACGGTCGAGGAACTGTACGCCTCCGGCGTGAAGGCCAGGCAGGCCCAGCATTTCGACGAGGCGGCGCAGCTGCTTAGGCGTGCGCTGGCGCTCAAGCCGGACAATGCCGACGCCGTGGTGCAACTTGGCTTCACCGAACTTGGCCGCAACAATCTGCCGGCGGCGCGTGAAGCGTTTTCCAAGGCGCTTGCGATTGCGCCGGAATATCTGGATGCCAGCTTCGGCATGGCTCAGGTCGAGTTCCGGTCGGGCAATCTGGACACTGCCCTGCCGCTGGCCGAAAAAGTCTCGCGTGCCCAGCCCGACAATGCCGATGCGAGTACGCTTGTCGCCAGCATCCACAAGGCCCAGCAAGCCGGCAGCAGCAAAGCGAAGCCTGCGACCGTGAGAAAGAGGCTGCGTCCGCCGCGGCCGGATCCCGTCGCCGGCCTGATGGAGAAGGGCCAGAGATTGCGGGCGGCGGGACAATTGCCCGAGGCGCAGAACGCCTACCGCCGAGCGCTGCGGCTGGCGCCGAAAAACACCGACATCCTGGTCGCCATGGGTCTCGTGGCTGGATCCCAACAGAAATTTGACGAAGCCGGGAATTTTTTCGACCGGGCGCTGGCCATCAGGCCCGGACTTCTCGACGCCCGTTTAGGCAAGGTCCGTCTGGCGATCTGGCAGAACGACGTGCCGCGAGCCCGCACAATGATCGGTGATGTGCTTGGCGCTGAACGTGACAATACCGAACTGATCGCTCTCGATGCGCGGATTTCCATGCTGGAGCAGGATGACACGCGGGCCGAGCAATCGTTTCTGCGGGTGTTGGCGGTCGATCCGCGCAACGCTGAGGCGCTTGTGGGGATCGGCGATCTGCGCCGAGCGCGTGGCGACGATGCTGGCGCGCGAGCCGCCTACCGCCAGGCGCTTGCCCTCGAACCCGGCTCGCGCGATGTCGAGCAGAGGCTCGCCGCGCCGCCGCCACGCAAATGGCGGCTCGATCTGGGCAGCGAAGTGAGCGATCTCACCGAGGGGCTTGGTGGCTGGACCGACAGTTCGGCTGGCCTAGCATATCGGCTCAGCGCGCAAACGACAATTTCGGGCCGCACCCGGGTGGCGACCCGCTTCGGCCACACCGACTTCCAGATCGAGGGCCGCATCGACCAGGCTTTCTCGCCCACTGTTTCAGCGCATGCGCTGGTGGCTGCGACGCCGGATGCCGATTTCCTCGCGCGCTACTCGATCGGAGCCGGCGCTTCATGGCAGATCCTCGCGCCCGCCAAAGCGTTTGGCCCGTTCTCGCTTAACGTCGATACCCGTTATGACCATTTTGCCAACACCGAGATCACCACCATCTCGCCCTGGGTGCAGGCCTATGTCCTGGATGGCCGGCTCGGGCTTTCGGCACGTTGGGTCCACGCAGCCGACGACATTGGCACGCGCGCCGATGGTTATGTCCTGCGAGTCGATCTTGCAGTTACCCCTAGCGTCAATGTTTTTGGTGGTTTTGGGGATGCCCCCGAGATCTCCGACGGCACGCTGGTGCCTACGCGTACCGTCTTTGGGGGCATCTCCTGGGACGTTTCCGACCCGCTGACGCTGCGCAGTAGCCTCGCCCATGAGCAGCGCCCGACATTCGACCTAACCACATTCGGGCTCGGCCTGACTGCGCGGTTCTGATCATGTTGTACGTCTGGTACCTGTCCATCCTGCTCAGTGCCCTTTCCCTGGTGATCATGCTTCTGCTGATCGGGCGCCGGGTGCTGCACGAGCGCCGGGGGACGGAGGGCGCCGATCAGCGGCGCCTTCTTCTAACGGCGCTGATCGCCTTCACCGAAAATCGCGATCGCGAGGCATTGAAGACAGCGCTGCTTGCGGTGCCGGCAAGGGTGGCGATCGATGCCGGCTTCGAGTTTATCTCGCTGCTGCGCGGCGAGGAGCACGACGAGCTGCTTTCAGCCTTCAACGAATGTGGCCTGCCGACCCTTGTGGGCACCCAGCTTGAAAAAGGCAACGGCGCCGAACGCATCCACGCGGCCGAGATGCTGGCCGCGCTGCGTTCGGAGGACGCGGTGGCAAACCTGCTTTCGGCGCTCGATCGCGACCGGTCGCGCGAGGTCAGGATCGCCGTCGCGATTGCGCTGTGCGATATCGGCGCCCTGCCGCCGCTGGTCATAACGCTACGCAAGATCGGCGTGGCGGGGCAGCGCTCACGGCGCGTGATCGAGCTTTTCAGGCGCTTTCCGTCAAAGCGGTTCGACGAGCTTGAGGATTACGGCAGCCGTGAGGACGCGGTGCCTTTTATCAGGGCGGCGGCAATCGATGCGCTTGCTCGCAACGGCGGCTTCCGGTTTGGTGAGTTCTTTGCTCGCGCGGCTGGCGATCCGTCACCGGAGGTCGCCGCAGCCGCATTGCGGGCACTCGGCCTGACGGGACATGCCAATGCGCCGGCCATCCTGGCCAAGGCGATGGAAAATGGCGGCTGGGATGTGCGTGCCGACGCTGCCGATGCAGCGGGCCGCCTCGGCCTGTTTGAACTCGCCGCGCCGCTCGCTCAGCTGATGGACGACGAGGCATGGACCGTGCGTTATGCCGCCGCTAACGCATTGCGCTCGCTCGGCCAGCAGGGAGAACAGGTGCTGCGCGAGATCGCCGCCAGCGAGGTCTCGCGCCGCCAGCGCACGGCCTCACTGATCCTTGCCGAGGGGCCGGCCGCGTGATGTTCGACTGGAGCCAAGAGATCATCCTGGGTGCCTCTATCCTGTCTTGGTTCATCATTGGGGCAGGGCTGGCGCAGACGGCGGTATACCTCCTGCAACTCATCATTGCCGCCTACGCGCTGTCCAAGCGCCCGCCAGTCGCGCGATCGGCGCTGCTGTGGCACCGTTATGGCGACGTCGCGCCGCCGATCGCGCTGCTGGTGCCCGCCTACAATGAGGAAGTTAACGTAGTCGAGAGCGTGCACTCGATGCTGGCGCTCGAATATCCGAATTTCGAGGTGCTCGTCATCAATGACGGCTCGAAGGATCAGACTCTGCAGCGCCTTATCGAAGGCTTCAAGCTGGTGAAATTCCACCGGCCTTATGAGGACGCCCTGGCGCACAAGCCGATTCGCGGGCTCTATTCCTCGTTGATTACCGAACGGCTGTTCGTGGTCGACAAGGAAAATGGCGGCAAGGCAGATGCCCAGAATGCCGGTATCAATGTCTGCCGCGCGCCGCTGTTTTGCGTGATCGACGGCGATTCCATCCTCGAGCCCGATGCGCTGATGCGTGCCGCGCAGCCCTTCATCGACGATCCAGAGCGCACCATTGCCGTGGGCGGCACGATTCGGATTGCCAACGGCTCCAGGATCGAAGGTGGCAGGGTGCGCGAGGTCCGGCTGCCGCGCCGGCTATTGCCGCTGCTGCAGGTGGTCGAATATTTGCGGGCCTTTCTCATGGCGCGGCTTGCATGGAGCCGCATCAACTCGCTGATGCTGGTGTCCGGCGCCTTTGGTCTGTTTCGCCGCACGGAAGTTGTGGCAGTTGGCGGCTTCACCAGTGGGTCGATGGGTGAAGATTTGGACCTCGTGATCAAGCTGCATCGCCACATGATGGACACCAAGCGAAGATACAGCATCCAGTTCATTCCTGAGCCGGTGTGCTGGACCGAAGCGCCGGAGTCACTTCGCGTTCTGGCAAGGCAGCGTACGCGCTGGCAGCGCGGTGCGCTCGAATGCTTCTTCCGTTACCGCTCCATGCTCTTCAACCCCCGCTATGGGCGCGTTGGCTTCCTCGGGTTTGGCCACATACTGATTGTCGATGTGCTAGGGCCGATATCGGAGGTGCTGGGCTATGTGCTGATCCCGACCTTCTGGCTGCTCGGCATCCTTTCGACCGAATATCTCTTGGCATTCACGTCGCTGGTTTTCACCTACGGGGTTTGCGTGAGCGTGTGTTCGCTGGTCCTCGAAGAGGCCGAGCTTCAACGTTTTCCGCGCGCGCGGGATCTCGCCTTGCTCACGGCCGTGGCTGTGATCGAGAATTTCGGTTACCGCCAGCTCAACAATCTCTGGCGCGTGAAGGGATGGTGGCAATATCTGCGCGCCGACCAAAGCTGGGGCGAGATGACCAGGACCGGCCTGACTGGCCCCAAGAAGTGAGTCCAGCCAGTTGAATCACCGCAGCGTCCGCTCGATTTCAGTTATAAGCGCATCGATCGCGGCATGCACGGCTCCGTCATCCGCCTGCTCGATCAGCGATGTTTCCAGTGCCGATGCCTGCAGGCTGACCTCCGCAAACCCGAAGGTTCCCGCGGCTCCAGCGAGCGAGTGCGCCGTCCCAATCAGCGGGTCGTTGGAGCCCTTCAAAAGGACTGTGTGACGCGCCGCCTTCAACTCCGCTAGTTGAGCGGCGCACCGGGCCAGGAAACGTTGCCGTAGGGGGGCGAAGGGATCTTCCAAAATGGGAGGCGCTCCACGGCCAGGTTTCAGAGGTATTCAAGCAGAAAATTCGGTGGAGTGAAACGAGCTGCTTGGCACGTCAGAGCGGACTAGAGTGGGCCGTGCCCCAACAAACGGCAGCTTCGCGCCTCATCTCGGTCATTCCGGCCGACTTGACCGCCTACCAAAAGCGGACAATGCTGGTGCCGACGCCAGAAGTGGTCATCGATGCTCAGAAATCGGCTTCCTTGAGATATTTGGCCTCCAGCCATGTGTTCGACGGTCCGCTCCTGTAGCGGCTGCTGGCGCGCTTCGAGATGACGCCCTCGAGTCCCATCTCCCCGATGGCGCGGAAGATCGCTGGCGCACTGCCCTCGAAATGCTCGCTGTACCGGATCTTGCCGGCGCCAGGCTCAACCAGTTGCCACAGCGTGTGCTTGCGCTGCAGCAGGGGCAAGAGGGCAAGATTGCGACCATCGAGATGGAGGATGTCGAACGCCACGAACACCAGCCGGCTCGGCTCATTCCAGATCGCGGCTTCCAGCGCAGGGTAATCGGGAGCGCCCTGCTCACCGGCTACAATGACCTCGCCGTCGAGAATGGCAGCCCTGCATGGCAGCTCGACTGCCAGCGCGATGGGCCAGTATTTTGCGGTCCAGTCATGGCCGTTCTTACTGAAAAGACGCACGCCGCCTTGATCGACAATGAGCTGCGTCCTGTAGCCGTCGAACTTGACCTCGTGAACCCATCCCCCATCTTCGGGCGGTTGCTTGACCAGAGTCGGGATCTGCGGCGGAATGAACTCCAGCCGGCCGCCGCTGACCTTGGCACGCTTACTCAATGACGGACACCTTTGACCGCCTAGCGGGGGGCGTTGTCGGCACAGGCAGCGACACCCCAGCTATCTGGACGCCTGCCGCCTGTGCCGAGCCCCCGCCGGACTATCGCGAACATCTACGGACGAGGCCGGAATGTCGTTAGCTTCGTATCCAGATACTTATCCTGGCGTACATATCTCACCTCTGTGCGGCGCTCTTGCACCGAGTGGCCGATGCTGCCCAGGATTGCCGCTGGCTCACGCATTTCCTTGGCCATTTAGGCGACCAGTTAAGGCCTGTTGGTCTTCAGGCCTGAAGACCAACAGGCCTTAGTCCATCAAAAGCACCAGGGCGGGATGCAGCTTCTTCAGGTTCGGCAATGATTTCGATTGCCAAGGTATGTCGGGCGTTCCACGCACGACGAGTCGAACATCGGGATGCCTGCGTACCTCGATGGTAAATTTCGCCAGCAGGTTGATGCCGGAAGAGTTAAGGAAGTGAAGGTCCTTCAGATCGAGCGTAATAGAGGCGGGATTCGAGGCGAGAACATTCGCCGCCAACGCCGCGATAGGCGCACCAGCGTCGGAATTGGCAAGCCGCATTGCGCCATAAAAGAAAATCTCGCTTTCTTCAGTCCACACGCGGTAGTCGTCTGTCTTGATTTCCATAGCTTGGCATCGTTTCATTTAGTTGTGAATTTGCGAGATCGGAATAGAGGCGTATGTCTCCACGCAAATCCGATCGCTTTCGTCGGCGGCGCTGAATATCCAAGCCAGGCGCGCGCCGTAGTCGCTCATCAACGTCAGCAATCCTAGTCCGGAGCCTCCCACGTCGGGGTTGGCGGCATTGGCTTCAATTCGCTGTATTAGCAGGTCCATAGGGTCGCCAACCGTGATGTCCGCCAGGAGGCTTTGGAACTCAGACGCATCTTCACCATCGACGTCATTCGACACCTTGAGCTTGAAGCACTCCGAATCCATCGACGCCTCGATCACGATCTCACCCGGTGCGCGAAACTTGACGGCATTTTCGATGAGTTCGTTAACCAGATATCCAATGCTGTGCCGCACTTCCATGTAGTCATTGCGGGAGGACCGGAAGCGCAACGCGAAAAGATCGGCGATGAAGTCTGAGGTCGTGGCACAATGACGCCAACTTAAGTCGAGAGGGCCGTCGAACAGCCGCACGCGACTGATGCTCTCCTTCATCCCGATCGCAATATCAGGGGTCCCGAACAGCGTTGTCATTGCTATGTGTGCCTTATGATCACGAGGGTGATGTCGTCATGGATCTTCTGGACTCCGATATGGGCCATCAGATCCTCGATGATCCCGGTCTTGATGTCGTCGGCGCTCCCGCCGTAACGTTTACTTGCGCTCTGGCAGAGGCGCTCGAACCCGAATAGCCTTTTGTCCTGATCCTCCGCCTCGGTCACACCGTCGGTGTGCAGCACGATCACATCGCCACTCTCGAACAGGATGTCACGCGTGTCGATGAACTTCGAGATGTCATTCTCCAGACCAACCGGCATACCCAGATCAAGCGTATCGATGCGTTCGACCTCCCCGTCCGCACGCACGACGAGAACGTCCTCATGCTGGCCGGATAGCGTTACCCGCCCATCCTCGAAGTCAAGAAAGGCCAGCGAAAGATGCTTGCCGGTGTTCGTCCGCTCGATATTCTTGTAGATCGCTCTGTTCAGCCGATCCAGAAACTGGTGCGGATCCGCTTCGTCGGTCTCCTGCAGCGCGCGTGCAACGGATTGGACCATCAGCATCAGCACGCCGCTCTCGAGACCATGACCGGTCACGTCGCCGATGCCGATCTTGATCCGTGATCCGTTCTGCAGGACGTCGTAATAGTCACCGCCGACCTCGTCGGCCGGCCGCATGTAGGCTGCGATCTCCAGCCCCGGAATCGCTTCGAGTTCGAATTGTTTCGGCAGGACCATCAACTGGATCTGCTTGGCAACGGCGAGCTCGGCGCCGAGGCGGACATTCTCGTCCTGCAGCTTTTCGTTGAGAGCGGAAATCTCCTGATTGGCGGCGCCGAGCTCCATGGTTCGTTCGTCGACGAGATGCTCGAGGTTTTCCGTGTGGAAGCTGATCTGCTCGGCCATGCGGTTGAAAGCGATGCCGGCGGCTCCAACCTCGTCGCGCGTCGGAATGCTGACGCGGACTGAATAGTCCTTGGTCTGGAGCCGCTGGGCGGCACTGGCAAGCGCCCTGAGGCCCGCGGTGATCCGCTTCGAAATTCCGAGCACGGCCGCGAAGACAATCATAAGCGAAACGATGATCGCACCGATCTGAAAGAGCAGGATACGATTGGTTGCGCGCGAAATACTCTGCTGCGCGGCAAACAGGGACGCGTAGATCTCCCGTTCGGGAACGACAATCCCGACCGACATCATTTCGGACTTGATCGGTCCCGAACTCCACAGATTGGTCGGCTTCAATCTTTTGAGAACAACGATGTAGGGTACGCGTTCGCCCTTGTCATCGAGCATGATATGCTGAATGACACCGTCATTGTTCTGGTCGAGAGGCAGCGACGCGATAGCTGGCTGCCTGCTTCCCCGCAGGGATCTTTCCAGGCCGGTGACGCCCTGGGTGCCCGCATCGCTCGATGACGTCAGGCCGATGATCGCCTGACCCGACGGATTGATCGCCACCACGTTGCCGGTCGACATCGTGAGGAAGCCGAACCCGGTTTCAGCGATCTTCACACGTTCGACGACTTCCGCGAGTTGATCGAGAGTGATGTCTGCTCCCGCCGTACCGGCGATGCCGGTGCGATCGCGCGTCCACAACGGGTGGAAAAAGCTGACGATCAGCTTTCCCGTGATTGCATCGGTGTAAGGCGCCGTCTGGGTGATATCGTCAGGGACCGGACGCGAGGCTGGATCCTTGGCCCATTGCTGCCATGAACCATAGATTCCCGGAAAGAAGAACTCCCAGAACTCCGCTTTGTTGTGGCCCGGATAGAGCTTGTCGAAGGTCTGTGCCTGGTCCGTATACGGTACGGTCCTGAATATCGGCCGTTCTTTTGGACCAATATAATACATCTGCAGTTTGGACGACCCGCTGGCCATGAGCGTCGGCGCAACGAGGTCCAACACGGTGCTGTCTTCTATTTCCCGTTGAACGCCTGGCAGCGGACTGTGGTCGGCGCCCAGCAGGTAGCCCCAGACGCTGAGCACGGAAGGCGCGCCCGGCAGGTTCTGCGCCCAATCGCCCCGCGCGTCGTAGACTACCTTCACGGAGCCGGGCGCCTCCTGCGAAAGCGTGGCTCCGACCTGTTGCTGCCTGCCTGGATCGTCGATTTGAGCCTGTAGCACGCCGGCCAGGGCCTTGACGTCGCCATGGACTCGATCGAGCAGCAGGTCGACGCTCAGCGCTGTCGATTCGGCATAGGAACGAATGTATTCCTGATTTGCGGTAGTCAGGCCCTCGCCGACTTCCGATGTGGCATCGCGCGAAAGCTTTTGAACATTCCAAAGCGCCAGGCCACCGCTCAAAAGGAGGTCGAACAGTACGGCGCCGCCAACGACCAATACGAATTTCGCTCGAAAGGAGCGCAGGCCGAAGCGTGGTGTACGCTCATTGTCTGCTTTCATTGCGGCCGTCGCCCCGATGCGACCCAGATCGGCCAGCCCGCATAACCCTTGGGGTGGAGCGCGGCGAAAATGTGGTCCTCGAAACCCTGCCGGAACCGTGCGACGAACTCCGGTCCATCGCCCCGCTTGGTCGCCATCTCGCCCGCATAGACATTCGCCCAGGCTGCAATGACATCGGCGAAATCCTGCGGATCGCCGTCCAGGTTAGTGACCATGAAGGTCTCCACAAGGATGTCTTCGAATCCGGCTTCCACCAGGTATCGCCGACTCTTGGGCCCAAGCTCGACGTCCATCTCGAAATGCCCGAACAGCTTCGCCACCTCGTCGTAGGTCCAGCGAATGCTTTCGGCGCGCGGCTCGCCGAGGCAATGCGAATTCTTTTCGTTGGTGATATAGACCCGCCCGCCTGGCTTGCATATGCGGTAGAGCTCCTTGAGGATGAGTTCAGGTCGATTGAAGATTTGCAGGGAATGTCGGCAGGTGACCAAGTCGAACTGCGCTTCGTCGAGCAGCATCTCCGACGCATCGCCATAGGTACATTCGATGCCCCGGATATCGAACTCCCGCATCACCTGTCGGGCATAGTTCAGGCTCGATATGGAGTGGTCGAGGGCAACGATCCGCGATGGCTGGAATTCCTTCTGCACGAGCACGGCGAAATCGCCGATCCCGCAACAGATGTCGGCCATAACGATCCCGGGCCTCATCCCATGTCGTGCCAAGATTGCGCGCTCGTGGCGCCATGTCATCTTTGTCTGAGTGCGCAGGATCGGTACGAACCCGCCTTCCTCAAGGAAGCCCTGCCCTGGATAGAATTCAGTGTCATACTCCTCGACGGTGATGTTCGGTTCAATTCCGCTCAGGCGACCGAATTTTCGCGAGGTCCATCCGACGACGCTTGACGTGATGACGACGAATTTGAGATCGGGTCGAGCGCGACAAGCGTCGATCATGATCCTCGAAAAGGTGTGAAAAGCGGCGTTGTTCATCTGCGTCAAGCGCCTGACATTGACGTAGAGAATGCCGCGCACACGGCCGATCGCATCGCGGAGCAATGCTATGCTGGGCCCAAGCTCATCGATCGCCTGAGGCCGGACCACTCCCGATATGGAGAACTCCTGGTTGTTCGCGTCGTATTGCGCCTTAAAGCGCGGGAGAAGGTCGTAAGGGCTCAATTTTGCAAGCCCTCGAGCGGAAGATCCACGACAAGCTTGATTGCATCGCCGTCGGCTTCCTCGATCCAGAGTGTCGCGTTGTAGTCGACAGTCAATTCCAGAAGTACGACCTCGCGGCTCGGCGCGAGATCCCCAGACACCGAATTGAGGTATCGCTCTCTGGCCTCTATTCCTGCAAGTTGCGACACGGCTTCTTCGTAGAATTGGCGCTCCTCCGGCACGCAAGGAAATGTCAACTCGATCCTATCCGTCGCGCCATGGCGAGACACCCTACATGCCAGTTTGCCATCGGCATGGCGCGTGCGAAAGGCGACTTCCAGCAATTCGTTGAAGGCGGAGGAAAAGAGATTTGAATGCCGGACTGAGTCAGACCTGTTCTGACTGATCATCCGGGCCATGTATGTCGAGACATAATCGCAGTGTCTCCAAGCGGAGACAAAAGCTTTGATTTCCATGTCGATCTGGATCATGGGTTCAAAGGTCGGTCCGCCGCCAGCCAGGTCATGATGAACAGGTCCCATCGGCATCCTCACTTGTTCCATATTAAACCCCCGCGGGATGATGGCCTCCGCGACGAAAAATTTCACCGCCCGTGGTCAGTCAGTCTGGCACCGACCCAAAGAATTGCGCGGTATCCGCCTCGATCGTTCTACAAATCTCCACTTCATCGTTAACAAAGGGTTCAAGGCACTAGAGCGCCCGATTTGATTCCTGCATCGCTCGTACCACCCTCGGCGGGGACCGCTTGATGAAATCGCTGATCCCCTCGGCTCCGAGCGGCCGTCCTAGGTAATTACCTTGCAGGCAATCGCAATTCTCCTTGATCAGCCACCGCGCCTGTGCCGACGTCTCGACCCCCTCGGCGGTGACGCTTATCCCTAGGCCGTGCGCCAGATTCATGATCGATCGCACGATCGTTTGGCTTTTGAGGTCGGTTTCCAGGTCCGCAATAAAGTACTGATCGATCTTCAAAGTATCGAAGGGAAAGTTCTTAAGATAGCCTAACGATGAGTAGTATGTTCCAAAATCGTCCAGCGAAATTCGTATTCCCAGGACGTTCAGGGTATTCAACGTATCGATATTGTCGATAGTCTTCTCAAGTAGGACCGTCTCCGTTATCTCAAGTTCAAGTCGGTCGGCTTCGATTCCAACTGCGTCGATGATCTGGGCGACGGTGTCCGTCAGCGAACCGCTAAGGAACTGAGCTGGTGACAGGTTAACTGCGACTGTCAGCGAGGAAGGCCACGTCAACGCCTGGCGACAGGCTTCCTCGAGCACCCATCGTCCAATCTCGTCCATCAGACCGTCGGCTTCGGCGATCGGTATGAACACGTTAGGTGGTATGACTCCGACCTCAGGGTGCCGCCACCGGAGCAGCGCTTCGAAACCGATCACCGACGAGGGAGGCCGAATGAGCGGCTGATACTCCAGATAAAGCTCGCCCCGCTCAAGCGCGGTTCGAAGGCTGCGTCTCAGATTCTCGCGTTGCTCAAGCAAGAGCAGCATCGAACGGTTGAATGTTCGAGCGCAGCCGCGTCCATCCGTCTTGGCCGCGTAAAGAGCAATGTCAGCGGCTTTCATCAACTGTTCGCCATCGGTCCCGTGCTCCGGCCCGAAAGCAATTCCGATACTCGAGCCGACGAAGACGGGAATGCCGTTGATGACGAACGGGTTCTTGAAAGCGTCGACCAGCGATCCGGCGAGGCGCTCAGCTTCTGCTGGCTGCTCTTTTCCTAATTGGATGACAGCGAACTCATCGCCGGCATACCGGTATGCGGATTCGCCGTCCTGCAGCGCGTCGCGGATACGACCCGCCGCAAGCTGAAGAAGCGTATCGCCTGCTCCATGCCCGAGCGTGTCGTTGACTGCTTTGAAATCGTCAAGGTCGATCTGCAGCAGGGCGGCTTTCGGCTTCAGTTCGCCGAGGGCCGCAAGCGCCTGCTGCAGTTGCTCGCCGAATCGCCGCCGATTGTGCAGTCCGGTCAGCACGTCGTGCGTCGCCTGATGGAGCAGAATTACATGCTCTTGCTCATCCGTCACGCTGCGCCCATCGCGCTCCCTTGATTCAATGATTCCCGCACCATTTGCAGTGGCGAAAACAAAAACGGACCGCAGCACTTCGCCCGATGACCGCGGCAAATCGATGCTTGCCGGTGAGCCGCCGTGGAACACGCGAAGAAATTCGTCGCGATACCTCGCATCGAGGAAGCTCGGGTAGATCTCCCAAAGGGCGGCACCCGGCGTCACCGCGCCTCCGTACATGCCCCTGAGCTTGGTTGCGTAGTGGGTCAGACAGAAGTCGCGGTCGTAGAACGATAAAAGTTCGGTCGTGTTCGCTAAAAGGTCAGCGAGAAGCGCTTCGCCTTGACTTGGAAGGTCACTCTTCGTGCCGACGCCTGATGCCTCTGGAACCAAGAGCCACCTCCATAAGCGGCGCGAATCCACGTTGCCCAGTCCAGAAATAACATAACTGCCAAGCTTGGCAAACTTTTAACTCGCAGTCTTAACAAGTGCCGTGTACGACGTAGGTGCAATGCGTGCTCCGCTGTGGTTTTCGGCGATAACAATCAACAATCACAGTTGGTTAATAAATCGGCAATTGACGTGAATTGGCTATATGATTGATAGCGCGGCGGCCGTGACATGAAATATCCTGATCCGTGAAGCGCCGACCATCGCCGATCCTATGCTCAGCTTCCGAGCGCTTTGAGCCAACCTTCAAAGGAAGAGGCCTTCTGGTGTTCGGCAAGCGAAGCAGAGTGGGCAGGGCGCGGCAACACCACCGTGCCGCGACCTTCGCGGGGGCTATAACCGAATTCCTTACTGAATGCCCGGCTGAACTTAGCGGCTGAACTAAACCCGAAGGCTTCGGCAATTTCAACAATGCGCCGGCTGTCCGCTGGATCGCTAAGCGCAATATGGGCTGCAAGAAGCCGGCGGCTCTGTATGTAATGGAGAACACCACCGCTTGGTTCGAACAACTGATAGAGACGAGAGCGCGATACGCCGAGCGCCCGGCACATTGAATCCGGTGTCAGATGAGGCGTATCCAGATTGTTTTGGGCGTATCGGCGCGCTCGCTCCATCAGCGCGACACCCGCCAATTGTTCGGCGGCGGCAGCATGTTCTGCCGGCGGCGCGAGGCAGGCAATGACCATGCTGCGTGTTGCGTGCACGATGCGGGGCAGATCTTCGGCCGTGAGACTGCGAAGTCTTGCTTCGATGCTGCTGACGTAGTCAACCAAGAGGCTGGCAAAGTTGCCGATTAGAATTGAATTGTTCTTCGCGTCGAGGGTTGCGGCCACGTCAGAGAACAAATCACGCGGCAGATAGAGAAAGAGACTTTCGGAGTACGTTGCCCTCCCGCGAAACGGATAGCCAAGCGACCTGATCTCCAATTTGCCCGGCTGGCCTTCTTCAACGCGGCGATCGACCTCCGTCCACGACCGGCCAGTACGTGGCAAGGCGATATACCAGTGATCGATCGAACTGGACCGAAGCTTGGCGGCAGAGCGGATGTAACTATGTGCCGGAGCGTGCTGTTGGACGATCAGCATGCCACCGAGGTTCCAAGCCGTGTGGTCGGCGGGAAAGCCATCGTCCGGCGACTTGTCATCCGGCAACTTGACCTCGACAAGCGGCGCCATGTGCGCTTGCCAAGTGGCGAATTGATCCTCTGGTGCCAGTTCGAGCGTTGAAAAGGACAGAGGCTGGAGCGCCGGCCCGAGTGGCGAAGCTGACTCGCTATGAGGTTGAGCTTCGCGCGGCCAACGACGTCGATCACGCTCCGGCGGCTGCTTCGCAGGGGTCTTGCCTTGCCTTTTTGCGTCCATCGCGTGGTGCCATATCCGAATCGGGTATGCCCATGCCCCTCTCAATCATGTGGTGTACCTCCGCATCTGGCAAGACTTTGAGGCCGATATCGACAGACCAGCCAGATCAAGCCGTTCGATGATCACAGCCGCAACCCTGCCAACTACAGCGGAACTCGCGTCGACAGACCCGGCGATCACGCTGAGTAACAGCAAGAAATGCATCCCGAGACAAGTTTCTGGATGCGACGCTAACGACACTCTTCAGCTCGCTGCATATAGAGTTGAGCATTATGGAAGCGTAGTTGGGGAGACCGTCGAAATGAACGCAAAGCTCAACAGCGAAGCTCGTCGCAAGATAATTCTTGACGGATACGTTAACAACGAGCCGTTGAAGGATATTGCGGCCAGGATCGGATGCTCACTGGCAAGTTTGAAAGTCACAGCCAGTAAAATCGGCTGCACTCGAACTCCGCAGGAGGCGGCCGATTTTAGGCGTGGCTTTCATATCCCGGAAAACAAGCGACATGATTACTACCAACTGATGACCATTGGTCAGTATAAAGCTCGTGAGTGCGCGGAAATTTTGGGATTGCTGGCCGCTCAATCGTCAGGAAACGAGTAAACTCACCGCAATACACTGTCGACGAAATTATCGCTGGAGCATTCCGTCGCCTCAGCGATTCGTCGGGCAGCGGGCCCTGAAAGGTTCGCGCAAATGCCGCGTGGGCGCTTCAACGGCACCTGCCTCAGCCCCCACGATCTGGTTGTTTGCGAACGCGTGTTCGATCAGATCTGCGCGGAAGAGCATCTCGACCCCTTGGACCCGGACGCCGAAATCCTGGCGGTGATGGTTGTGGCAATTTTTCGAAATGCTCACGCCGGCGAGCGCCAATTCCTGGAAGCGGTCAGGTCTCGTTGCAAAGGCTAGGAACCGCAAATTTGCACATGTCGCCCAAAAGCGCTCAGCGATTTTGGTGCAACGAGATGGATAGCAGCAATAACCTAAGGCGCGTCGCATGAATCTGTTCAGTCGCGACGCGCCTGAGCCAAGGCCCCGGACTTGAAAACCCGACGCGGGCACGAGTTCACGGTGGTTCCAATCCCACTCCCTCCACTGGTTGAGATTTGCTTCGGAAGTTCCTTTCTTGGTGCAAGCGGACCTGTTAGCCGTGATGTCGGCTGTCGTGTTTGGGCCAGTCAGAGACTTCAACCCCAACCTGCTTGAATGTCTGCCATCGCTTTTGGATGCTGGAAGCTGCCATTCCGCTCTCGGCCCCCAATTGAGCCGTCGGCACGCCCGCAACCCCATGTCCAGTTTTTATGCCTCTCCACCAGAAGCTTGGACTGCTATCGTGAAGAGTTTCGGGCGCTAGCAGGCGTACGAAAGTCCCCGCAAGGAACCTCGGGTCACAGGTGATAGCTATTAAACTAGGATTTCGGATTTGGCAGAAGTCGGCGATGGCGTGACCGCCGGTCGGGAGGCTCTTGGGGTGAAAACGGACAGACGGCTTCGTTGCGCCGCGCGCAAGCATGGCCGCGAAAATGCATGGGCCAGGCAGATTTCCTTGGCTGGTCTTGGACCATCAGCAGAAGGCGCGATTTGCCCCGCATCATCGAGCGCAACCGAGTGGCCTCGATGACAAACGATGGTGCTTTCCCCAGCCTTGCCTGAACATGCAGGAATGTAACTTAGCCGCAAGTGGAATGGTAAAACCGCACGGAAGGCTGACAGGCCGCGTCGGGGTTGAAAGACAAGCATCTTCGGCCAGCAGAGGAGGCCGGAGCATTGATCAGCTTGGCTGGCAAGGGTCTCGCGACTCGGCACTCTTTTCCGCGTCGCGAGACCCGTTGTCAGTTGGCGCTGGCGACCGGCGCCACCAGCGGTGTGATGCGGCGAATTGCGACGCGGCGGTTCTGCCGTTCGGACCCTGTCGTGTTTACCTTAAGATAGCGCTCGCCATAGCCTTGGGTCGTCAGGTTCTCTGGCGCGATGCCGAAGGAGGTGGTGAGGGCCTCGGCAACGGCCTCTGCTCGCTGGTCGGACAAGGCCAGGTTTGCATTGTCGCTACCGACGGCGTCGGTATGGCCTTCGATCAAGAATGTTTCGGCCGGGTTCTTCTTCAGCAGCCGCTCCATTGCGTCCGCAACGCCTTGCAGCTTTTGGACTTCGCTGTCCGAGATCGCCGCCGAACCGGACTCGAAATTCAACGTGTCGAGATCAACCCGCCGGGCGATATCGCGCACACGCGCCGAGCGCTTGACCTCGTCGACCGAGTAGAGCCGCTGGACCTTTTCCACCGGCGGTTGCTCCAGGAAGGTATAGTAGTCGTCGGCATTCTCGACCAAATCGGACTCCAGGATATATTGTTTGCGCGGGATGTTCAGCCGCATGGGCGGCAAGTCATCACCAGGATCGCGCCAATCCTGTACGTCCTGGTAATACCTCTCGTCGACATAGCTCAGCACATACTCGCGGCCGTCGGGCGTGATGCGCGATCGCTGGATGACATCGCCATAGCGGTTGCGGATGGTGACGATTTGGATGCCATTGTCCCGAACGATTGTCTCGCGCGTGCGGTCGCCCGGCAGATCCTCATAGTACACATCCTTGGCACCACGGTTCATTCGCGGAGCTTCGTTGCTCTCGACGATCGTCTGGTTGTTGAACTGGATGATGATCCGGCCGGCAATTTCGGTAAGAACATCGGCGCCCTTTGGACGCTCCGGCGCCTGGTTGTCCGGGGCCTTGTCGCGGCGGGTGCCCTTTTCATCCGTCACCGGAACGATCTTCTCCGGCTTGATCTCCTGCTGCGCGGCCTTGTCGTCCACAGGAGGCGGTCCGGAGTCTACGGGGGCAGCCGCAGAAGCGGGGGCCTGACCTCCATCGCTCTGCTGAGCGGGCATTTTGCCGTCCTTGCCCGGACGTTTTGCATCTTTTTCGCTGTCGAGGACTGGTGCGGCGTTCGGATCTGCTGGAGCCTCGCCCTGAACTGGCTTTTCGCTTTGGGCGGGCGCCGCTGGCTCACCATTAGCTGGGGCGGTTGCAGGCTGCTGATCGGTCGAAGGTTGTTCTCCAGTCACAGGCTGCGTTGGTGCAGGCGCCTCGGCGGCAGGCTGCTCGGCGGCAGGTTTCTTTTCTGGCTTGCTCGTAGGTTCCGCCGGCTGTTCGCCCTGGGCAGGCGCAGGCTGATCGGTCGTAGCAGGCGCCTGGGGAGCCGGGGTGGGTATAGGTGCCTCATCTGCAGGTGGCTGGACTTGCTTAACTGGAGCCGATTTGTCTGGGGCCGGCTGCGCTGGCGCAGCCTCGGACGCCGGCGCCGGCGCGGCCGGTTGAGCAGGCTGTTCCTTCGCGGATGGTTCAGCCGGTGGGGTGGATTCTTGAACGGGAGCTGCCTCGGACGCAGGTGCTGCCTCTTTTGGCTGCTCCTGTGGTTTCTGAGCAGGCTGTGGTTCGGTCGCTGGAAGTGGAGCAGCGTTTTCGGTCGGAGCCTGCTGCCTCAGCGCGCAGGCTTCGGCGGACTCGCCCTCCTTGCATTTTAACTTGATAAAGATCGGCGGTGGGGATGCGACGAATCGTGCGGGACCGGAGGCGGCGCTGCTGAGGGGCGCGAAGGGCCCGAACGGCGCGGACGCGATCAGCAAACCGAGCGCAGTGCTGGCCAAAATCTTTGGTCGGCGTGTCATTTGAATTCTCCTTGACGTGTCCCGTCGTTACTGAAAACTGCTACATTCGTTCCGGTTCGATCTGGAATGCCGCGCTTGCTAACAGCCGACGGGCAGATTGCTTCGGAGGCGACGCCGCGAGCCGAGCCGCAGATACAGTCCGCCGGAGGACGCCGCGGCCTGTTCCGGGGTAATCTGCGGTATGAGAACGCCCGCTGGCTAGCGGATGGGCCTTCTGGACCCTTCTGACCGTCTGGACGGACCCAGCGGGCAAATGGCTCAGTGCCGCGAACTGACGCTGCAGGCGCACGACTTCAATCAGTGTCAAAATATCCGGCCCGGCCCAGCGATCTGGGTTGGATTGCTAACCGGAACCTGTTGGTTGTGCCGTTCATCGCCCTGGGTGGAAGGCGCAGGCGCCTCGAAGAGGCTGCCATGGTTCAGATGCGTGCAGTGCTCATAATCATGGCCGCGCGCACCGCATCGAGAACAGCACATAGGGAGTTGGTATAACAGCATCTACTACAATGCAGGACTCGGCTTTTGGTTGCCACGGCCGACCACGGTTGTTGGATTTCCGCAAGGCGCCACCTCAAGCCGCCCCTAGCGAGGATGCCGAGATTGTGAGCTTCAATGTCCACAGCGAACAAGAATGGCCGTTTGCGCCGCTCGGAGGAATTTTATTTACAAGCGGCTCTGCTTGGCCGACCGGCGCCAGCCACCGCGCGGGCGCTGCCCCGCAGCCGCACAGTTTGGGCTAACCGGACGCATATGCGGTCTGCCTCAGCTGTTGCGGGATTTTTAAAGACGCGGAATCCGGCTCAGAACCATGATGCTCCGGCCGTTCACGATATCTCGATAAGGGATAAGGGAACGCGCCTGCCTTTCCAACCGATTCGCCATATCTAAAGTTTCTAAATTAGTTACACCTTATGGAACTTTGGTGCGGGCTCTTCATTTTCATCCGCATGCGAGCCTCTGTGATCCAAAGCGTCGGGACGGGAGTGAACGCGTCGCCGCGCTACTCGCTGGTCCTGCCGATATATAATGAAGAACAAGTGCTGCCGCGACTGATCGAACGGATCAGATCACTGATCAGTCGGCTGGACGGAGAGACCGAAGCGATTTTCGTCGATGACGGTAGTCATGACGGCAGCGTCAAATACCTTCGGCGGGTGGTCACCGCCGAACCTCGCTTCCGGCTTATCGAGCTTTCCCGTAATTTCGGACACCAGATTGCGATCACGGCAGGCATGGATGCTGCTGCGGGGGATGCCGTCATCGTCATGGATGCCGACCTGCAAGATCCACCGGAGGTCGTTCTTGATCTCGTGGCAAAGTGGAAGGAAGGTTTCGAGATCGTGTACGCCCGCCGTGTTAAGCGCGAAGGCGAATCGTGGTTCAAGCGGCTTAGCGCCGATCTTTTCTACCGTTTCCTGGAGAAGATGACGGCGGTCAACATCCCGCGCAACGTCGGGGACTTCCGCCTGGTCGGCCGCCATGCGCTGGACGTCTTCAGACACATGCCTGAACATGATCGCTTCGTCAGAGGCATGTTCGGCTGGATGGGATTCAAGCAAGCGGCGGTGCCATTCGAACGCCCTCCGAGGACCATCGGCCAGACCAAATACCCTTTCTGGAAGATGATGCACCTTGCCGTTCACGCCGTTGTCAGCTTCTCGGAAAAGCCGCTCCACTTTGCGCTTTGGGGCGGATCGGCGATTTCCGCACTTGCCCTGACCTTTGGCGCTTACGCCGTGTTCGCCTGGATTTTTGAAACCGGCGTCATTGCCGGCTGGACGTCCACCGTGGTGATCGTATCGTTTCTGTGTGGCATCAATCTTTTCATGACCGGCGTGGTCGGCCTCTATGTCGGTAGTATCCACGCCGAGGTGAAACGCCGCCCTCTTTACGTGATCAATCGGCTTACCGGCTTCGACGAGCCGGTGCCTGCCATCGCTGGTGGGCGCCGGAGATCATTTCGCAAGCCCAACAACGGAGTCGCTCCCGGTGGCCGAACTCTTCGACAGCTATAGATCCAGTTATGCAGAGACGATCGATGGGTCGATCAGCTTTTCCGGACTCAAGCACGATTTCTTTTTGGCTGCAAAGGCCGACCTGCTGCGGCGCCTAGTCTCCGAGCGAGGACTTCGTCGCCGGGGAGCCATGGTGCGGGCGCTTGATGTGGGCTGCGGTGTCGGTTCGCTCCATCCTTATCTAGACGGCGCTTTCGATCGCCTGGATGGCTGCGACGTCTCGCAAGGGTCGATCCAGCGCGCCAGCGAGGACAATCCGGGCGTGGTCTATAGAACATGCACCACGACGGGCCTGCCTTACGACGACTGCGTGTTCGACTTGGCTTTTGCCAGTTGTGTTGTTCATCATGTTTCGCCCGCATCCTGGCTCGATTTTTTTCGCGAGATGCGACGGGTCGTGCGGCAAGGCGGCGTCGCCTGTATCATCGAGCACAATCCCTATAATCCGCTGACGCGTCTGGCGGTGCTCCGGTGTCCGTTCGACCAAGACGTGGTCCTTCTCAACGCGGTCAGAGCAGCGGCCCTCTTTCGACAAGCAGGCTTTAGGGAGGTTCGATCCGAGCACTTCCTGCTGCTCCCGTCGACCGGCGGGTTCGCCAGACAGGTTGAGCGTGCCCTGGCGCTGCTGCCGCTTGGAGCCCAGTATGCGTGTAGTGGGCGTGTCTGAGCATCGATCTGCCGGCGGCGGCACCCTAAAGCTTCTGGCCCGCTTCGGCCTGGTCGGCATCGCCGCCACAATCCTGTATGCCGCCTTGGCAGCCGCCTTTGTCAAATCGGAACGGTTCGGCTTCAGCCCCGTCCGAGCGTCCCTTGCAGCTTACGCAACCGCGGCGTTGTTTTCCTATCTCGCGCACAGGTCAGTAACCTTCATGTCGCGCGGGTCGCACAGATCAGAGGCTCCGCGTTTTCTCTTGCTGGCGGCGATCGGCTTGGCGATCGCCTATGGCGCGCCGGCGCTTTTGACGGCGAAGCTGGGCCTGCCCCTGATCTTTCCCATCATGATTACCTGCTTGCTTGTACCCGGGATCAATTTCGTCGTGCTCGACCGATGGGTCTTTGCGGAACACATTCCCGATCAGACCGGCGATGGCTGATACGCAATCCGCCAGAAAGATTCGTTCTAAAAACACCGTTTCACGGTAACGTGAACTGCTCCAAAGCCGCTTGCTGAATCACGGCCAACGCAAGGAACGATCTCATGCAGATAATTTTGACCAGGACGACGTGACGATCAGTGATGTGCCCTCTACGCAGGGTGGTGATCACCGAATGGTTTGTCGCCGCAGACAAGCCCTAATTTCATTAATCTTCCGTTCCGAAGGGAGCCCTGCGTCCCGTACCGATCAGCCGTTCGAGGCGACGACGCGCAAAAGAAAACGTGACCCCGGCGGACGCTGCGCAGTGCCGCAATCCCGGCGACCAATGATCTCGAGCCCGCCGCGCTCTACCTTATCGCGATTGGCTGCCAGCCAGCGGCGAGGAGCACACGACGGCTCTCCTCCATCCGGGAGGTGCAGGCACATGAGATGATCACGGAACTGTTGTGCTGGTGAAATAGGGCAACTCCAGAAGTCGTGAAGCGGTGTTTCCGTCCGGAATTGCGTTAAATAAAGAGTTAGAGCACTTCACCGTTTGCACAAAACGGTGAAGTGCTCTCTAGCCGGCGTCGAGCCGAAACGATACCAATTTAATGGCGCGTTTGTAGATCTTGCTGGCGGCTGGGCTTGGCGGAATCCCGTCGCGATAATCGAAAGTCACTTCGAGTACCTTTGCGTTAGCAAACGCTGCGTGCGGGATCGCGAACGAGATCGTCGTCGGGTCTTTGCTCGACAGTGTTACCTCGTGTACGCGAACTCCGTTCACCGAGATGATTACCCTTTGGATGGTCTGTGGTGGACGAATGACGGCGGACATTTGTAGCGTTGCCGTAAGCTCGTCGCGAAGCGAAGGTATTTCCAGTCTCAACCGAGAGGTCTCGCCCAGCGAATGGGTTCCGTCGGCTACCGGGCCCGACCAACCGCAGACCATCATGCCGGCTGCTTGTTTGGCGCCGTCGGATCGAAACGATACCGTGTGGCCAGGAGTGTAGCTGCCAACCGCATCGCGATTGAGGCACGTCGTCGTGCGATCGATGTAATAGGCCCGATAATCGGCGTTGACATCTGGATTGAGAGCGAGTGCGAGGATGATGATCTCGGACACGGCCAGAACCAACGCCAGCGCGTAGCCGCGAGTCGAGCCAGCACGGCCATAGAGTGACAGGCTGTCAGACCAGGGCAAGATAGCCTCCAATCCACGCCAAAGTCATGAAATAAGATGCGCTCAGGAAAAGAGCCAAAATCACCAGATAGGTCAGCTTCGATACCGACAGCAGCTCGGCAATCAACATCAGCAGCGGCGCAAGCCCAATGACGTATCTAACCATGGAAGCCAGGTTGGTGATCAACGGCAGGATGATGCTGCTCGCACAGAAGAGCGCAGCGCCATATCGCCTGCGGGCCGCCAGAACGACCGATAGGGTCAGCCCTACAATCGCTGCGAGCGCGCTCCATTGCGGCGCCGTGGGCAGCCAGCCTTTTGTCGGAACAGCAGCGAGACCGTCCCATAGAAAAAGGAGCGGATCGCCAGCAACCCGCCCAAACGCGCGCTGGACGTGCAAGAAAGCAAACCCGTCCCCGACAGTGAGATACAAAAAGAGCATGTAAGCAAACAGGCCGGCGGGCGAGATGAAGATAGCTACCAGCATATCCGGACGACCAAGTACCCATCGCGGGAAAGACACCGCCGACCCGCCCTGCTGGCGGTGCTGCTCGAACATTTGATTGACCATTGCAAACACAGCAAGGACCCCGACCAGCCTCGTTGCGGACAGCAAAGCGCATGTAACGCCAGCAGCCAGGTAGTTGGAGCGCTTGAGTGCCAAAAAGACGCACGACGTCAGAAGCACGAAAAGAGGTTCGGTAAGGAACGTGGTGAAGTGGAAGGAGAACGGCCCGCTAAGCAGAAAAGCGCAATACAGTATGTAAGCGCGGACGTTCTTCTCCAGAAGTGGCCATGCCACAAGGCAGGCGGCATAGCTGCACGCAGTCGAGGTGATCGTCGCGATCAGAATCGTCGAAAAAGGGAAAGCAAACCGAAGGGTCGTCACGAGCATGGGATACAATGGAAAGAAGCCCCAGCGTCCGACGTTGCTTTGGCCTGGAATGGGAAAACCCTCGTAGCCGTGTTCGGAAATGTCCACATACCACGCGCAGTCCCACCTGCAGAGCGCACGCGCATAAGCTTCGAAGCCTGGCACTGCCGAGACTGAATGGAATGCAGCATACCGAATGACAAGCCCGCTGATCATGAACAGGAGCGGAACCGAAGCGGCGATGACCCAAAGGCGACCGCCAGCGTTTGCGCGGGCCAAGTCTCCAAGCGCCAGTTGTGTCTCCACAGGTGAGGCCGCCATACTCTCCGATGGCGAGCCTGTGTTCGCCTGCTCGATGGCGCTGCCAGCCATAAAATCGGTCCCTCGAAAGCATCAAGATCATCAACCAGACTTGAAGCCCCCTCTGCGACTGAACTTAAGGATCAACGATGCCGCGCCGCTTCGGTTCCTTCTGCAGCAGGAAGTCCTTGGGTCAGGTGGACCGATCACACCAGCCGAGGAAGGGAGCGATATTCGCGCTTCAACGGCACCGTTTCCTCGCAACGGGCGACCTTCTTCATCGACATGCATGGCTGGGCGGCCGACCGCGCTGGGTACCCCTCCGGTGAGGGCCACCTTGAAGGGATCTCGCCATCCGCCAAGCCTTTGAATGTCAGATGTGCTTCCGCCGACGAGATCGAGGAAGTCGTTGTCCCAAACATCGATACCGACGATGCGCCAACGGCCGGCAAAGGCCTTCGGGAACCTTGGCCATCAGCCGGTCTCCGCCAAAAATCGCGCCATTGACACTCAGGCACACCCGTTTCCTTCACTAGGTTTCGGAATGCAGAGCGGAGAACGTCGGCCTGGAACGCGGACACGGCAACAGGAGCCGGTCGGCATCTTCCCAGCCTCGCGCCACGTCGTCGCGATGACGTTGACGAAGGCGCTTCAGCAGCTCGCGTGAAGCCGCATTCTTTGTCGAGTTGTCCATCTCCCTGCGAAGTGCGGTGGTCCCCGCCATGGACCGCTGCCGAGATAGGAAGGTGGCCTGAAGGGCCGCCAGAGCGATATCCGTATGCGTTGCAACCATCGCAGCCACCCTCGAAAGCAATGGTAAACCCCACATTAATAAGCTCGCCGAATACCTTACAGGGGCGCCGGGCCGATGCTATCTTCTCTCTTGTTCTGTCATCGCAATGAAGGACGACATGCTCGAGCACCCGTAGGACACCTATTGCATGGAAAAAGCTGTAGGCCTTTACAGGTGCCCGGGAAATCCGCCGTTTGTCTGCCTTGTGGAGCGGGACAAAGCAAGTTACCTGGCTCAGGCCGCCTACCGTGAAGCGGGGCACAAGCCCGACATCGAAGCATTGCCGTGGGAAGCTGACTACAGGGCTGCCAAACAAAGGAAGACCTGTTCTATCGTTGTCTCTCGCCCTTAGCACCGCGACATGATCAGTTTGCCAAGTGGTCGTTACGGCGGACGACCGCGTTGAGGATCGCTTCGTAGGCGCTGCTGACGTCTTCCTCGATCTCTGTCGTTTTGATGCCGAGCGCTTTAGCATCGGCGAAAAGCTCTTGGGTCAGCTCGGCAACAGAGATGACACCGGCACCGACCGTATCAGGGACCTTGTTCAAAATCCACTTGTGCAGAAAGTCTGCGCCGCGCGTGCTCATGTGCAGATAAAGCGCCCGCGCATATTAGGTTCCGCTCATCTTGACGCCGGCGCCGGCTGCTCCAGGCTCTTGGACATGGCTCGGGGCAATATCAAAGTTGGCGACGAGGTCGCCGTCACGGCGATTGTGCGCGGTCGGGTGATCCCGATCGCATAAGTGTGACGATCCCCACCTATGACTTCCCGCATTGTGTTGTCGCTTCGATCTCTCAGTGATTGGCCAGCATTGAATTAATCGGCCCGGTCACGCGCATCGGCGGCGACAAGGTGACCGTCAGCCTCCGGCCATTGGTGACTGTCGAGGCCGAGCACGTGCGCCTGGTCGAAAGCCATATGGCGCCGCTGCGGCAAAAAAGGCCGCATGTTGACAAAGTTTAACTTCGCTGCGGACCACAAGTGCGGTCCTTTAAATTAGCGGAAGCGAATATTTGCTTACCTCCTTCCTTTCTATGTTGGCGCTCTGGTCGCCCTCCTGGCTGCTGCCGACCGCTTGCCCTTGCCTGCGGTTCGGTGGTCCTTGAGGCGCTCCGGCATCGCATTGGAGACCCAAGACTGGTGCGCATGGATCATGACATTCAATTCCGCTCTCTACAGGAACAAGTGCCTTTCCTCGAGATTGGGATTCGACGCCGCAACGGCGTCGAACCCCAAAGGAGACTCACATGAAACGTAAGATTTTGACAGCTACAGCGATCTCTCTCTGTCTCGCCACCGCGGCCTTGGCGCAGTCGTCGGGAACATCCAGCGGCACGAACGGAACTTCCGGCTCATCGGCCGGGTCGGGTATGAGCTCTACGTCCGGCTCCGGCCAAAGCGGTATCCCGAGCGGCTGGGACAGCAAGCTCTCCGGCTCATTCTTCAGCGACGCCAATTCGGGAAGACTTCTGTCGCAGGATGAGATCCGCAAGAACTGGTCGTCCCTGAGCTCTGAACAGCAGGCACAGGTTCGCTCCGACTGCTCGAGAATGACGGCCAGTAACGGCACTGGCTCTGGCACAATGACCGGCACGTCAGGTAGCTCGGCTTCGACCGGCAGTGATACAACGGCGAGTATCGGCACCGGCTCTGGCACAGCCACCGGCACTTCAGGCAGCTCTGGTTCGACCGGCAGTAACACCACGGCCAGCAACAGCACTGGTTCGGGTACAACCACCGGCACGTCGGGATCCTCGAATACAGCTGGCGATACGACCGCCAGCACCAGCACGGGTTCGGGCGCGAACTCGGCTGCTCAAATGGCTTCGATGCGGCAACTCTGCACTCAGGTTCAAGGGATGTGAGTGAATGCGGCGCTCCGGGCCGGCTTGGCCGGAATAAGAAGAGGCCTTGAAGGCCCGGACATCGCTCGCTTGGTAACAATTTCGGCACCGAAGTCGGTCGGCGATCGGGGTCAGAACTTCGCCTTGTTCCTGCCGTTGATGCTGGCAGTGCATGGAGGCTGGGGCGCTATTCGGGGGCCTGGGCTTTACCTGCGCGATTGCTGCAGGGAACGCTTGCCCTCCGTGCCAGCTCGAAGATTGGCGTTCGGCGTCATCGTCGCACCACCTGAGAGTTCCACCCGTTGGTCGAGAGCATGGCGTTTCGGTCCCAGCCTCCCTCGTCCTGCTCCTCGGATCAGCGTGCGCCTCGGGTCGATGTCGTCGAGTTGAGGTGCACGGCTCCGAGACGCTCCGAGCACCGCCATCCGTCGCCACGATAACGAAGCGCAAATCGGTCGAAGGGAATTGCGCCCCTAAACAACCTGCTTTGTACGTTTCCGGCAGTTGCCTTTCTCGGAAGATGCACCACAGAATAGCTGGTTGACGTTCTATCTCTCTGGGAGGATGGGATGGACATTCAAGCACCTGTTCGGCCTGCACAGCGAACGGCCAAGGAGTTGGTTCGCGAGGTCCTGTTGGGTTCTCAACCGGGCAATATAATTTCCGTGAAGGCGACCATTGCAGCGGTGCGCGAGCGCGGCCATGATCTTCGTGAGACTGACTGCCAGTTGGTCGAAATGATCGTCAAATCAGCCTCCGTTTGGGGACTGTTCATCGCCTTTGACGTTCGAGAGGCTTGATGCCCCACCGTTGGTTCAACCCTCCGGTTTATGTGAAGACTGAGCGCCCGGGGCTTCGCCTTGGTGTCAACCGAGTTGATGCCGCCGCGGAGGAGCTTCTAAAGTGGTCCAATCGTGGCCCCAAGTGGCGACTGGCCGCCGAGGCTTGCCTATCTGCGATGGATGGCAAAATGCCAGGTAATGACTTCCGGCTGCTGTTCGAGGCCGCGGCTGATGAAGAGGAGATGCTGCTGCCGGACTGACACCGCTGGACGGGACCATTCGGGTCTGTTCGCGTCTGGTCGGCGAATTCACCAGCGCAACGGGCATCTATGCCGTCCGGCTACCGAGCGACGCCCCAGATGGACAGTTGTTCGCCGGTGGGCGTACCATAGGGCCGGGGGGTGACCGATGGAGGTCACATGGTTGATGAAGAGCATCGCCGCGAACGGAGGCAGCGGGTGCTGAAAGGCGCCTCAATCATCAGCGGAATTACAAACTCCGAGATCAGTTGCACCATTCGGAACCAAAACAGTGGCGGAGCTGAACTCAAAGTCCCGGTGGAATCGCGTGTCCCTGAGCGGTTCGTGCTTTACGTGCCGACCGACGGCGTTGCCTACCAGGCAGTTCTGCGGTGGCGCAGGAACGACCGAATTGGGGTTCAATTTATAGGAACGTTGCCAAAGCCGCGTCTCCACTATGGCTAAGCAGCGCCGGTGCATTGGCTTTGCGAAATTTGGACACTATCCGGCGCTCCGCACGTGTTTCAGGGCAGTCGTACTTTAGAGGTTACCCCCGGCGAACCTTCGCTTCAGGTCGACACGGTGAGAAGGCTGACGAGATAGCGGGAATATTCCTCGTCCAGATATTCAGTCGGAGCGCCCACACCGTTCAGGTTTCGTCGGCTCCTTCCTGAGGCCGTATCTTTGAGAAGTGATTCCGTTGCTAGGTAATTCTGCGATTCAGTTCTCAAGCAGTGATCGACATCGTGTGGAGTGCATGTTCTAGAGCAGATTCGGTTTCAAGTATCGCGAGGGGGCTCAGCGGCTTGTGAGCGACCCAGCAGGCTCAGAAACCGAGACCCGTTTGCGCAGCCCTTTGGTGCAGATAGGTAGAGTCAAAATCTGCGGCGCGAACGAGCCCTGCCCAGTCGCTCGCCTGAAAACGCGACCCGACGGTGGATATCAGACCATCGCGTCTAAGGTCCTGGAGCACTCGGTTCACGTGCACGGTGGAGAGGCCAACTGCGTCGCCAAGTGCAGCCTGCGTTATGGGGAGATAGGCCACATGATCTTCTATGCGACCTACCGAGCGAAGGCGGACAATGAGTTCGCAAAAAATGTGAGCGATACGAGAGTAGGCGTCGCGCCTTCCGACGTTGGTGACCCACTCTCGATAGATCGCCGCATCGATCACAGTGGAGCGCCAAAACACTCTCGTTATCGAAGGGTGCTGGTCGCATATAGTGCGAAGAGCGTCGTGCCGCATGAAGCCCACCCGAGCGGGCATGAGAGGGGTGAAAGTGCAATCCATGACCGACAAATGCAGACCATGCAGGTCGGGAATGTCGCCCGGAACAAAAAAGGAGGAGATCTGACGCTTGCCCTCCCCGGTTAGTGTGGTCGACCCTATCAAGCCGTCAAGAACGACGAAGGAAAGGCTCGGCTTGTCGCCCTCGCGCAGAATGTCTTCGTTGGCCTGATATTCCTTCTCCTGAATCGAGATGTTCCCCAGAATGCCAATATCTGATTGTGCGAGTTCCGAGATGGTCTGGAGCTTGCGGATCAAGATGTTTGAAGAAGGAGCCTGTGCCATCAAGAACCCGTTCGGGTAGCCCACCAATTTGCTCTGGGCGCTAATGTTCTCCATGGCGGTAGGGCTGGCGACGTTAGATCGTGCTGGATGCCTTTGGACCAATTCGCTCCCAGAAGCGCTATCAACTCCAAGGCTTGCGCCTCCGTTATGTCGGTCTCGTCGATAAGCCTTTGGACAAGGCGACGCTCGGGCTCAGACATCATGCTGCCTAGGATCCTTCCCAACCGCTCAGAGACCTTCCTAACTTTAACATTTGATATAAGTTCCCGTCTAAGTGGCTGTTTTTGCGAGGGGCCATCCCCTTCAAAGCCGTGCCCTCCGGATCACAGCCTTCTGTCCCGCATTAACATATGTTATTGCGCAAGGAACATTCGAGGCCTGCGGCCGTTGAATTGCTGAGGCATTACTCACGGGGGGCAGGGCTTTCAATGCCGTCGGGTTCCGTCCTGATCGTAGAGGATGAGAGCATGATCCTCTTAGACATCGAGAACTCCCTCCGCGAGGCCGGGTTCGAGGTGATCGCCGTCTTAAAGGGCCTTGAAGCCATTGCGACTTTTGATCGTGAGCCGGAGCGAGTTGCGGCTCTGCTGACAGATATCAGACTTGGATACGGCCCTACCGGGTGGGATGTGGCCCGGCACCTCCGAGCCGCCAATCCTACCATGCCAGTGATATACATGAGTGGCGATGGCGCGGACGACTGGCCGTCGCTTGGCGTACCCAACAGCCTGATGATCACCAAGCCGTTTGTTATGCCGCAGATCATTACCGGGCTGGCAACTCTCCTCAATCGACAGGGAGTGGACCAACTCCCAGCCTCAGAATAGCTGCGGCTGGAAGCTAGCTGTTTGATCCCGAGCTCGAAGGAGAGGTGCTCAATGTCAGGCCCCGTGAAGGGACCTTTCGCGACGGCGAGGGCCTGATTTGCGGCGCCCCACGGACTCTAACGCACTATCTCCGGCTGCTCGGCAAATACGAGCTCCGCGCGACGCCCTCATAGGAAGCCAGCCTGCCGACACTGCGATGCATCGCCAAGGCCTCCCGAAATGTGCGGCACATTCGGACGGCAAGCCAAAGATCGCCTTCATCTACGTGGCCTTCTCGAAAGTGACGGATCACCGCCGGAGCGATGTGCTCTGCTTCTTCGCTCGCATGGTCGAAATTTCGCTCGGCACAAAGCCGCTCGAAGACCCGTTTGCAGGTCTGCAAATCAGCGGGGGAAAGGTATGGGTGATCAAGTCGGTTCAACATCGAGCGCCTCCCAAAACGCAGCGTGCAAGAACGTTCCCTCAGAAACGATTTAGAGATCGCAAGCGGCGGGAGTCAATGAATGGTTAAGGACGTACATTTCGGGTCTTCTCTCAGTTGAAATGTAGAAAATCGAGGTGGCTTTGCTGGCGCCTTCAAAGCCCCGGAACACTCGAACGGTCCTAGCTTGATGTATGGGCGCTCGGAGAGGAGGTAACTCTCCTAAGGCGAAAGAAGCACTAGTGCCGGAGGGGGGCGTCTACGTGTCGAGGCGGTGGCGAATGAAGTCGGCTACGAGGATGCGAGTTTTTTCGGGCGTCTGTTGATTTTCACTGAGAACTGACCCGGCATTTCCACCGAGAAGTGACCCGCCTCTCATGTATGTTTCGGTTCGGTGTTGAGGGTCAAGGTTCTGGCTTTCTCCTTCGCTTTTTTGGGCTCGTGGGCAGAGCTGTTCTTGAAGCGGAAGCTGTCGTTTCCGGTTTCGAGGATGTGGCAATGATGGGTCAGCCTGTCGAGAAGCGCGGTCGTCATCTTGGCATCGCCGAAGACACTCGCCCACTCGCTGAAGCTGCGGTTTGTGGTGATGATGACGCTGGTGCGTTCGTAGAGTTTGCTCAGCAGATGAAAGAGCAATGCTCCACCTGATGCACTGAACGGCAGATAGCCAAGTTCGTCCAGGATCACGAGATCGGAATGGACGAGGCGATTGGCGATCTGGCCGGATCTTCCTTGTGCCTTCTCCTGTTCCAGCGCATTGACCAGCTCGACCCTCGAGAAGAAGCGAACCCGTTTGTGATGATGCTCGATGGCCTGAACGCCAAGGGCCGTGGCAATATGGGTTTTGCCGGTTCCGGGGCCGCCGATGAGCACAATGTTGTGGGCCTCATCGACGAACTCGCAACGATGAAGCTGCCGCACGAGTGCCTCTGTCGACCTGACCTCGCGTTCCGCCGTCTCGGCCTTGAGCAGTTGCGACAGGATCGGAATGGCGGCTTCAAACGCTGGCGCTCCCTGTTCGGTAAGTTCGCCTACAGCTTGCGCCATGCCGTGCATCTTCAGGCTCCGGAGCATGATGACGATTGCGCCGCTGGCAGGGTTATGACGCATGGCGCACCTCCAGGGCCTTCCTCAAGGCATCGTAGCGTTCGACATTTGCTTTCGGCTCATTGGTAAGCGTCAAGCCTGGGGGGCGCTGATGGTCGGGGGCATAAGCGATTTGCCGTCGACGAGCCGATGGCGAAGGTTGAGCACATGGGTTTTGGCAGGAACACCGCCCTGCAGCGCCATTTCCACGGCGCAAAGCACGGCCTGCTCGTCGTGCTGAAGGACAAGTGCCAGGATGTCGACCATCTCGCGATCGCCGCCCGGCTTCTTGAGCAAATGCTGCTGCAACGACCTGAATGCATCGGGAAGTTCGGCAAAGGGTGCTCCGTTGCGCAGGGCGCCTGGTTTGCGCTGAACGACAGCCAGATAGTACCGCCAGTCATAGATCGTCTGCCCCGGTCGATCATGCGAACGATCAATGATGCGGCGATGCTCACAGACAATCAGACCCTCCGCAGCGACAACGACACGATCCGGATAGACCCGAAGGCTCACCGGCCGATTGGCAAACGACGCCGGCACGCTGTAGCGGTTGCGCTCCAGATGCACGAGACAGGTTGGGGAGACCCGCTTGGTGTATTCGACAAAGCCGTCGAAGAGACGGGACGCCGGCATGAGAGCCTGGGCTTCCTCAGCCCAGATATCGGCAATGGTGCCGCGCATTTTCCATGCGGGGTCTTGTGCCAGAACTCTTGGCATCGAAGCTCCAGCCAGTCGTTCAGGGCTTCCAATGATGGAAAGCGCGGCATGGGTTGCCACAGTCGGTGACGCGCATCCTGGACGTTCTTCTCGACCTGTCCCTTCCCCCAGCCAGAGGCGGGATTGCAGAACTCAGGCTCGAAGAGATAGTGGCTGGCCATGGCCATGAAGCGGACATTGACGTCGCGCTCCTTGCCGCGGCCGACCTTGTCGATTGCTGTGCGCATATTGTCGTAGATGCAGCGCCGGGGAACGCCGCCAAAGACACGAAGGCATGATTATGGTCGTCGAACAGCATCTCATGCGTCTGCAACAGATGGGCCCAGACGATGAAGGCCCTGGAGTAGCTGAGCTTGCTATGGGCCACTTGCAGCTTGGTGCGTTCATGGCCCATGATCGCCCAGTCCTCGGACCAGTCGAACTGGAACGCTTCACCTGGATCGAACGAAAGCGGCACGAATGTTCCGCGCCCTACCGTCTGTAACTCCCTCTGCGGATCAGCCTTCCACTCCCGAGCGAAAGCCGCGACACGACCGTATGACCCCTCATAGCCAAGGCTCAGCAGATAGGCATGAAGCTGCTTGATCGTGCGTTTCTGCTTGCGGTTCTTTTTGGCTTCCGTCCTCAGCCAGGCTGACAAACGGTCGGCAAATGCGTCAAGCCTGCTCGGCCGCTCTGGAACCTTGAACTTCGGCTCGACCTCGTCCACCCGCAGGTATTTGCGCACCGTATTCCGAGACAGGCCGGTCCTGCGGCTAATCTCTCGGATCGATAAATGCTCTCGATAATTCCAGCGTCTGATCACGCTCAATAATGCCATGTCGATCACTCCGTAATCCCCGCTGAAAAAACGCAGGGTAAGGGTCAAACATGGCTCAATTCTCGGTGGAAATATCCTGGGTTGCCGGGTCAGTACTCAGTGGCAATCAACATCTTGCCCAGATGGCCAACAAGCCCGTTCACCCTGAGGTCACAGATTGGGGCCAATGGCGTACTTGCCGACAAGATCGACCAAGTAGCCGCCAAGTTGGCGCCGGCCACGCCTTAAGGCCTCATGCGACGGCAGCGATCCAGTCGACGATAAAGCCGTGGGGTCGCCCGGCGGCTGCAACATGGTGAGGTTCGCGCTTTCCTTCTTGTGGTCCCACGGGCCTCTTTGGATTTGAAATTGTCTCAATCGCCCGACGAGCCTGCTGCCCTCGCTGGCGCCAGCCGGACTGCATAACGATTGTGGATGTGGCTCTTAAAATAGACGCCCTTTGCAAAGGCAGCTTTGAACGCCGCAACGACCTCAGCAGGTACGTCCAAAAACTCTTAATGCTTCCCGCTCGCTACAAACCAAACCGAGAGAACCCTGGTGTTGGGATCGTAATCGAATTTGCGTATCGAACTCGACGGCATGTAGAAGCACCTCGGTAACCCGTCTCGCTCCTAGTTTAATATGACAGGTCGAGCGCGCTACCCTCTTGCCTGAAAACCGGAACGGCCGGTTGCCGAATGGCTACTTATCCAGAACCAATCTGACTTTCTGGGCGAGAGCTTGGAGGGTAGCGGGTTTCTGCAGGAGTTGAACGTTTGGATCGATTATCCCATTGCGAACTATGGCATCACGTGCGTAACCGGACGTAAAGAGCACCCTCAAGTCAGGCCGCAATTCAACGGCAGCATCCGCAAATTCCCGGCCGTTCATTCCGGGCATGACAACATCCGTCAGCAGCAAGGAAATGTCTCGTCGATGCCGAAGAATTCGCAGGCCTTCAACCCCATTCTCAGCAGAAATCACCGAATAGTCGAGATCCTCGAGCATTTGCATTGTCAGTTGTCTTACACTCGCCTCGTCCTCGACGACGAGGATCAATTCCTCTGGCTTGCCATTGGCAACGTCTTGGCTGTTGCCCCGCCGTGCTCGATCGGCGGGACCATTGTGCCTTGGCAACCAGATGCTGATGGTAGTCCCCACCCCCAGTTTAGAATCGATGTTGACATAGCCACCGGACTGCTTGACGAAGCCAAACACCTGACTCAGCCCAAGGCCGGTTCCCTTGCCGACACCTTTGGTGGTAAAAAACGGCTCGAAGGCTCTTTCCAGAACCTCCGCGCTCATACCCGAGCCCGTGTCCCTCACCGCAATAAGTACGTAGGGGCCGGGGGAAATGCCATGATCTGCAGCAACCGACTGGTCGACCAGGAGTGGAGAGGTTTCGATGGTCAGGGTTCCGCCCTGCGGCATGGCATCGCGAGCGTTGACCGCCAGATTGACCAGGACATTCTCGAATTGGCTGGGATCAGCGAGCACTGCACCGTCATCGGATTGCACGACCGTATTAAGTGTTACGTGCTCGCCCAGCGTCCGGCGCAAAAGCTCAGACATATCCTGCACCATCCGGCCGACGTCGAGGGATTCAGGGGAAAGCGGCTGCTGCCGGGAAAAAGCCAGTAGCCTTTGGGTCAGCATGGCAGCTTTGTGGGCACCCTCGGTCGCGGCTGCGATCAGTTGGTGCACGCCGGGCTCGCCGCGGTCGACACGCCGCTGGATCAGGTTGAGTCCTGAGATGACAACTGCCAGCATGTTGTTGAAGTCGTGCGCGATACCGCCCGTGAGTTGCCCCACCGCCTCCATTTTCTGGCTTTGGCGCAGCTGATCCTCCAAATTCCTGCGGACGTTGATGTCGCGCCCGGCGGCGTAATATTGGTTGTTTCGCGGCATAAATTGCCAACTGTACCAGATGAACCTGCCATCATTGGCACGCATGCGTAAGTCGAGGTCGCGAACCGCAACCTGGCTATCCGATAGTGAGAGCCGCCGTGTTACAGCCGCAACATCTTCAGGATGAACGAAATCCTCGAAAGTCTTACCCTCGACCTCGCTTTCGTCGAAGCCGAGATGCTCGGTCCAGGCCGGATTCACACTTTGGCACTTGAGGCCGAAATCCGTTACGACGAAAAGATCCTGGCTGACGCGCCAGATCATATCGCGCTCACCGGTTGCGTCAGCTACCCGTTGCTCCAATGTCTCATTCAGGGTTTTCAGCTTCAGTTGTGAGGACAGGCGATCTGTTACATCGCGCAAAAAGGCGGTGGTGAATTGCTTGGCGCCACCTGACCAACGGCTAATCGAAGCTTCGAGATGGCGCGTCGACCCGTTGCGCCGCTTCACGGAAACCTCTCGATGAACTATTTGCTGCCCTGAGCGACTGGCGTCGTGCAATTGCGACCACCGGTCGCCTTCCACGAACAGACGGGCGCTCGGCTGACCGGCAAGCGATGCCTTGTCGATTTCGAAGAGCACCTCGGCCGCCGAATTGGCTCCCTGGATTGCCCCGGTGTCATCCAGGGTAAGAATGGCTTCCGCGGCGCTTTCCATAACCGCATCATAACGGGCATTCTGCCGTTGGCGCAGCACCGCTTCCCGCCGCATCGCCCCCGTCACATCCGAAATCTGAATAAGGCATTCATACGCACCTATCGCCCCGATTGGTCGGATGGAAATGCTATGGATCAGCGGCTGGCCCGCTCGCGTTCGCAACGCAAGCAGGGCTGGGTGGAGTGTAGGGGTCAGCAGGCTGGAGGCCCCGGCTTCCAAAGCCTCGTTTAACGCAACGAGGATTGGGCCGAGCGGCCGGCCGGGAAAAAGCTCCTCCATTGATTTTCCAATCGCCTCGGTCATCCGTATATTGCTGGCTGCGGCGATCCAGGCATTCCAGGCGGTCACTTGCCTTTGAGAACCGAGCACGATTATACCGCAATCGAGTGCATCCAATATCGGCGTCGAATTATCGTGAGAAGTGTTCAGCATGGCACTATTTATCGGTCCCACCGATCCGCTCGATAAACTCGCACAAGAGGCCCTTTAAAACCGCTAGGGAAGGCATGTCCATCAGCATGGCAATGTAGCCCGTGATGTCATTGTCCTTGACGGTGAAGTTTATGTAGAGAAACAGTACGACCTCGCCGGGTAGGGGCGGCGGCGCCAGATTGAAGAAGTCGGTTCCAGTGCCTCGAATGACCTCAGGCAAGGAGACGCGAAGACTACGGCGCAACAGGTTGGCGATGGTGGCAAGGCAACTATTGAGAATGATGTTGCCCGTCTCTGCGAGTGCTTCCTGTTCAAGGTCGATGATGTCTTCCAATGAATGGTCCGGACCGGCTACAGCACGCACAAGTTCGAGACTTCGCTCCTCTGGGAAAATAAGCAGCGCGCGACCAGTGATATCACCTTCGAAAACCTGGTGAACGGCAACCAGACGGTCCATCTCGCGTTCGTCCAAGATATCGATTGCTTGCTGCCTGCCGACGAGGTTGATTCTTGGGACCGACAGGAACACCTGTCGTCCAACCATCTCGCGGAGATTCTTGGCGGCTCGGCTGACGGCGATGTTCACCAGTTCAGTAAGGGCATCCTTCTCGAGTTCTTCCAAGACAAGGTCGGCCGGAGTCATCATTGATCGTCCTGACCAATGGGAGTGTCTGGTTTGCCGAGAAACGCAACCAGGTCCGGGCCATTCACTGGCTTGGTCAGGAATGAAGCGCCCAGCGCCTTTGCACCTTCGACTATCTCGTGCTGCTGATTAGCGGAAATCAGTGCCAATCGCATTGAGGGATCCCGGGCACGAAAGTCCGCCGCCAAGGCAAGCCCATCGCGGCCGGGCATATTGTAGTCCATCAACACGATATCAGCCGCGAACTCACTCGCCAGTTGAAGCGCCTCATCAGCGTTGCCGGCCTCTTTGCGCACCCATGTCGGATAGTTCTTGGCGAGAATCTTGACCAACGCCATTCTCGCAAGCTTGCTGTCGTCGACGATCAAAACGTTCATTACGACCTTCATTTCGGCTGGTGTTAGGGATATCGCATAAAATGCAATAATTGTGAACTAGCGGCCATGCACTGCCGTGAAGCCGCGATGAAAATAGCTTTCGAGAAATGGCGAGCCCGCCGGCCCAATGACCCTCACGCGGGCCGCCATCAGGACTTGCAGAACGGCAGCATGGATCTTGGTGCACTTCCGCCAGTCAACCAAGGTGTTTCCTGACTGAACCAGCATTGCCAGCAGGGTTTCGCTGTCTTCTAAAGTGCAGTCACCCTCAAGCCGGATCGATCCGTCGCTGGGGTCGGAAATGACGGTCATTTCAGCAAAGCCTCCACATCGAGAACAAGCATGACTCGGCCATCACCCAAAATTGTGACGCCTGCAACGCCTTCGAGGCCCGCGAGCACCCCCTCGATGGGCCTCATCAGTATATCCATTGTCTCCCCGATATCATCGACCTCTATCCCGCACATGTCGTTCCCGACCAAGACGACTACGACTTGGAAATCGTCGGCCATCGTTTCCGACGGCGTTTCGCCAAGCGTCGCCGCAAGACTAACGAGCGGGATGGTATGGCCGCGATGCCCGAACACGCGCGCGGCGCCAACCATCGAGACATCACCGCGCGAAAGTCGACGGGTTTCGATGACTTTCTCAAGCGGAACGCCAAAAGCTTGTTTGACCACTTCCACGGTGACGAGGGGCGTCATCAGGATGGAGTAGGGCAGGGTGAATTTTGCGATCGTCCCGCTTCCGGGCTTCGTCTCAATGCCAACCGATCCGCCGAGCGCCTCGATCGCCGATCGCACCGCGTCCATCCCAACACCACGGCCGGAGACCGTGTTGACAGTTGCGACTGTCGAGAACCCCGGATTGAACAGCAACTCCAACGCATCGTCATCGGAAAGCGAGGCGAACCCGGTCGTCAGGCCGCGTTCTGCGGCAACCCGTCGAACTCTCGCGAAATCCACACCTCGACCATCGTCTTCCACCTCAACGACAATGCTGTCGCCGACTTTCGCTGCACGCAGGCAGATCTTGGCATGCGGTGGCTTCCCCGTCCTGATGCGCTCGTCCGCCGGTTCCACACCATGGTCGATTGCATTGCGAAGAACATGCATAATCGGCTCTCCAAGAGCCTCGACGATGGTCTTGTCGGCTTCGGTGTTCTCCCCTTCTGTCACGAGAACCACTGACTTACCTGTTTCGGTCGCAAGGTCTCGCACTAAGCGCTGAAACCTCTGGAACACCTGTCGCATGGGCAAGACACGGATGCTCAAGACAGAACGCTGCAACTCATCGACCAACCTCTCCAGTCGGGATTGTTGTTCCTCCAACACGGCCGCCAAATCCGCCGAAGGAGTTCCACTCCGGGCTAGGGTTGCGGCATGCGTTAGGGCATTCTTGGCAACCGACAGTTCGCCGGCCAAATTCACTAAGGCATCAATGCGTTCGACGCTCACCCGCAGTGAACGAGCCGCATTTGAGTTCGGGATGGGGAGGCGGGAATCCCGGTTCACGGAGAATTCGAGGACTTGGGCATCGTCTCCCAAAACCCGGTCGATCAGGAGGACGAGAGCTTGTCGTCCCTCTGGATCGTCCGCCTCCGGCACACTACTATCGTAGCGTTCCAGCGCATCCTTGTGCCGGACGCTGCGAGCCAGGATGTTCATCACCACGCGCCGCGCGGCTCCTACTCGGCCGGCCAGACCTGTGGCCGCGACCTGGGAAAGGAGTTGGGACTGCGCTTCGAGCACCAGCCGCGCCATCCGGCTAAGTCCTGCGCGCTGATCGGGGACGGCAGAAGAAAGCTCGCGGATCTCGAGGAGGCTCGAAGAGTCCGAGCTTATCGCTTGGGTATGGCGCAACAAAGCGTCCTTCGGAGCAGAGGACAACGCTGTGAAGAGCAGGTTGCACTCGAAGGGATCACCTTCCCTCAACGAAGGCCAGACATGAACCTGTTCCACATGAAGAGCTAACAGGCCAGGCAGGCCGGCAACCAACGCAAGGGGATCTTCGCCGCGAAAGAAGCACTGTGGATCGGGCTGAAACAACAACCCGGTTGAGGCTCGGGCTGCGACATCATGGTTGGCCTTCAAAAGAGACGTCAACCACCCCGCCGCCAATAAAGCGGGCGGGCTCTTCCCCGGAGGTTCTTCACATAGTGCCGCTTGCAAGCGGCGGACCATCTCATCCGCGGTCGACCCTGCATCCTCCGGGACAATTCCCTTTACCTCAATGCCATCGAGCCAGCCGGTGACTTGATCCAATGCCCAGAGACAGTTGCCGATATCCGCAGTGCTTAGTGTCCTCGTACCGGACCGGGCGGAAGCGAGCAGTTCCTCAGCCGCGTGCAGACCCCTCGCCATATCTGGAAAATCGACGATACCGGCCCCGCCCTTGAGGGTGTGAAACGACCGAAAAGCACTGTCCAGCCTAGTGTGATCGCCTCCATCACCTTCGAGCGCCAGAAGATCCAGTGTAGCCTGCTGCACAGACTCGCGGCACTCCACCAGGAACTGCTCAAGAAGTTCAGTCATGAGTTGATCCGGCAAGCAAGGCAACGAGCTCCAACAGGTCCTGCCCAGCGACGGGCTTGGCGGCGTAGAAGTTCGCTCCGGCAATTTGGGCAGCTCGCAGGTCATGGAGCCCGGCTTCCGTACTGATGATGAGCACGGGGGTGGACGCAAACGGTTCGCCGCGTTGCCGAAGCACCCGTAAGAAGCTGAGGCCATCCATGACCGGCATGTTGATGTCCACGATCAGAAGGTCGACGATCTCGAACCCAAGCAGCTGCTCCAAGGCTTCCACCCCGTTCAAAGCCTCGAACACCTCATAGCCCGCTGGCTCCAGCACGCTTCGGTAATACAGGCGCACGAGAGCTGCGTCATCGACCACCAGGACGCGATGGAGGGTAGGTTTGCTCACCGCCCGACCTCTGGTTTCTGATAGACAATACCATCTTCGAACCGACGGATTTCGAACAGCGGAGAGATACGGCTCATCGACTCCGTGTGGCCGAGACAAATGTAGCCGCCGGGCAAAAGGCTTTCATAGAGGTTGTCTGCAGCAATGCGACGCGAAGCGTCGTCGAAGTAGATGAGGACGTTTCGGCAAAAAATGACATCGAATTGGCCGTGGTGCCTGGTCTCGTTAGATTCTATTAGATTGACACTGGAAAATTGCACCGACTCTCTCAACTCGTCGACAAGCCGCCACCGATCGTCGGCTTCTTGGTGAAAGTAGCGGTCGATGACTTGGGCCGGCAAGCGCATCAGTGCGCGCTTGCCATAAAAGCCGCGCTTGGCAGCGGCAAGCGCTTCGGTATCGATATCTGAGCCGCAAATCTCGATGCTGTAGGCGTCGACCAGCGGCCACTTGTCCAAAAGCCACATCGCAATCGAATAGGGTTCTTCCCCAGTCGCGCAAGGTACCGACCACAAACGCAACTGGTCCTTCCCATAGCCGGCCGCGATTCTTTCACGCAGCAAATCCTTCGTGAGACACCGAAATTGATGATCTTCCCGGTTGAAATAAGTCTCATTGACGGTAAAGGCGTTGACGAACTTCTCGATCTCACCCTCGGCATCAATACGAAGTTTGGCGAAATACCTTTCGAAAGAAGGAGAGGCGGTTGCGTTTGCACGATCAGCAATCCGGCGCTCTATGTAATAGCGCTTGGATACCGAATAGACCATGCCGGTGCGTCGATAGAGGAAGTCTCCCAGTCGACGGATCTCTTCGTCCGTGATCTCGATCACTGAGGGGCGTTCCGCGCCCCGATCCGGAGGGCCGCGGTATTGGCGGCGAAATCCAAAAAGGGATCCGAGGGAAAACGCGCGGCGCACTGGAGCAACAAGGCAACGTGGTCAGGCGCCGCCACCTCCGCCAAGACGTCGATCGCGGCACCGCAAACGTTGCCATTGCAATCATTAGCCAGGAGGGGAACCAGCAAATCAATGACCGTTGAAGGCTGCTGCGCGCGAACGAGTTCGCAGGCGAGGATGCGAACGTCGGGCTCCGGGTCACTGAGCAGTCCGGTCAACCGAGGCATGAGCTGATCTTGCAATGCGCGCAAGGCGTCTAGTGCCCCGGTGCGCAAGCGGGCATCGTCGGATCGTAGGTATTGCAGAGCAACGTCGACGCTTGCCGTATTGGCTGATCGCATAAGGGCTGTAAACAAAGCCTGCAGCACGCCATCAACCGCTTCACTCTGAATCGCGCTGGAGATCACAGCGGCGTTGTCAGAGGTGACAATAAACTCGCGAGCCGCCGCTCGCCTTTCCTCACTGTTCCGACTCATCAACGAAGAAAATGCATCCGTGGGCGATGCGTCGCGGATCCCGGCTTGGTTGGGAAGCTCTTTGCGGATCAGAGGCAAGGCACAACCTTCATCAATTGCCGGGCTATCTCGGGTAGCGGCAGAATCCAATCTGCACCACCCCCCTTGACCAATTCCCCGGGCATCCCCCAAACCACTGCGGTTTCTTCCGCTTCAGCGATCGTCGTTCCGCCTCGCTCGTGCAGGAGTTTCATAGCACTGGCGCCGTCATTGCCCATTCCGGTCATGAGAATACCGATAAGGTCGCTGGGAGGTATTTGTTCCATGGCACTTCGAACAAGCCGGTCGGCGCTTGGATGCCAGGGATAGTCGACCTGGGACGGGACATTCATGGCAAATACGACGCCTCCTCGGCGCGATAAAATCATGTCCGCCCCACCCCGCGCAATGTAAGCGACACCAGGCACGACTTCCGTAGGGCGGGTAACCTCCACGATCTCGATGGCGCTCAGGCTGTTCAAACGTTTGGCCAGTGCGCCCGTGAAGGATTCTGGCATGTGCTGAGCAATCAAAATTGGCCAGGAGAACGATGCCGGCAGCGCTCCGACAACAGCCTCCAGTGCTGGCGGCCCTCCGGTCGAAACGCCGATGAGCACCAGCCCATTTACCCCAGTTTTTACGATGGGTTCTTTTGACGCTATTGGGGCGGGATGGGGACTTGTCGGCAGCGTCTGCCCTATACGGTGGCGTATACGTTCCTGCAATCGCAGCGTGGGTTTGATGCCGGTGACGGCGGCGGTTCGAATCTTGTCGAGCAGATCGTCTTTCATCTGATCAACGCGTAAGGACAATGTTCCCGAGGGCTTAGCAACGAAATCGAATGCGCCGAGGCGAAGCGCTTGCAGGGTCTCATCGGCGCTCTGTGATGTCACCGACGATACCATGACGACCGGGGTCGGCCTTTCCAGCATGATACGATCAAGGCACATAAAGCCGTTCATCTGCGGCATGTGGACATCGAGCGTGACCACATTGGGGCGGAAGGCGTGCAGGCGCTCCAGTCCTTCGGCGCCATTTCGAGCGGTTTCAACTTGGAATTCGGATGCGTCCGACAGCATTCCGGCAAGCAGCTTTCGAACGAGGGCAGAGTCGTCGATGATCAGAACCTTGATCAAGTCTGCAGCTTGGTTTGAAAAGAGTCCAAAAAGGTGCGCTCGGCACGCGTGAGCAGTTCGGTTGGATCAAGCAGCATGAGGATGCGAACGCCTTCATCCAGGCTGACGATCGACTGGATCAGGCGCGTAGTTTCTCCCGCCAGATCCGGCGCCCGAGCGAGCGCTGATGCATCGACGCCCAGGACTTCCGAGACGCTGTCGACGATGATCCCGGCGCGGTGGGAACCGGATTTGACCACAATCAGACGCGTCCGGCCACGATTCTCAAGCGGCGGCATGTCGAAGCGCTTCCGCTGATCGATGACAGGCAGCACCTCGCCGCGCAGATTGATGACCCCTTCAAGAAATTTGGGCGTCTTTGGAACCCGCGTCACACGCTCCGGCACCAGTGCAACTTCCTCGACGGCCTCAATGCGCAAGGCGAATTCGCCGGCGCCAAGTTGGAAGGCGAGCAGCTTGATCTCGTCGCGCTTTGAACCTTCTGTCGATGCGGAGCCGTCTCGGGCTGGAGCTTGCACATGACCCAGACCACGCATGGTTTCCTCGCTGAGCAACAAATCCGGGTGCAAGACCGAAAGCAGCCGGCTATCCGCCTCGCTCCGATAGATTGCCTTGACCTTGGCCTCGCCGCCAATTCTGGCTGCCATAATTGGCGGCACGGGTTCCAGCCTCAGAGGATCGATGGCGATGCTCTGCTTGACAGCGTCGACAACGACGCCGACCGCGGTGCCGCGGACATACGCGACGATGACCTTCTCATTTCCCTGAAGCTCGTTAGCGAGGCCAAACAGTGCTCTTAGGGACAAAATTGGCAGCAGTCCGTCGCGGAAGGATATCAAACCAGGGACCTGCGCATCCGCGCCCGGCAGAGAAGTCAGGCCTCGGGGGATATTGAAGACCTCCTGCACCACGGCAAATGGAAATGCGTAATCCTGCCCATCCACTACGAACGTTGCGAGCATTTCTCGACCTACAGCGCCTATCGCGCTCATATCAGGAACCAACGTGCGGCTGCGGCCGGTTACACGATCCCGGGCTTGGGGGGTAAACGCCCCTTCGAGCAGGGTATCAACGTTGAGAATCCTCACCGCCTCGCCATCATTTGAGAAGACACTGTCATCGCCGCTGCTCACCGCGGCGCCCTTGAGTGAATGACGCTGCTCGATGCTGCTTGCCTGTACGTTGACGATCCCTTCGACAGTGTTGACAAGCAGCGCATACGGCGCGGGTGCGTCGATGACCACGGCTCGCGCCGAATCCGACAGAGGTTCAGAAGCAAGTCGCAGCAAGCGGCTCAAGTCCGCAATTGGCACAATTGACCCACGCAAGTTCGCTAATCCGCACAAAGCCGCTGGGGCTTGCGGCACCTTTGCCATTACGGGTACCCTGACGATCTCGGCCACCCGATCGACCGGAACCGCGTAAGTATGCTCGGAGCAGCGAACCGCCAAGAACCGTTTGGTTAGCGCCGCTGGCGCGCCTTGCTCAGACATTTTGTGACTTGAGCTCTTCAGCGAGGGAGGCAATCTCCTCAATCGCCGCAGCCAGGTCCTCAGCTCCTCGCGCTTGCTCTTGGGAAGCGGTCGATGCCTCTCTAGACGCTGCACCGGCTTCCTCTGCGGCTGTTGCAATCTGCTTCGCGCCAGCTGAAGCCTGGCTCGCCGCAGCGAGTATGTCGGTAGCGCCAGAATTGATCGCTTTGCTCGCCTCGACGAGCTGCGCCAGCTCTTCTTTGGTCTTCTCAAATACCGCTAAAGTGGCGCGACTATTCTGAATCTCGACTTCCGACAGACCGCAGATCCGCTCGAGATCGCCACGCAGCGAAGATATCTGCTCGATAATTCCGCGGACCGTATCCTTCACTTTGTCCAAGGATTGCGATGCTTCGCGCGCCAGCCCGCGAATGTCTTTGGACACCAAGGAGAAGCCGCTGCCATAGTCGCCCGCCCTGGCTGCTTCGACCGCTCCACTGACGGCAAGCATGCTGGTCTGAACCGCGACTAATGTGATCGCATCGACGATCTTCTCGATCTTGCGGCCAGTTACCTCCAAACTAAGCAACGCAGATACGCTCGCTGTCGTGTCCTGGAGGGAACCCGTCAATCCGTTAATAAGGCTTTCGACCGCCGCGTAAGTTTCCCTCAGCGACTGTTCCATCGCTGCAACACGCTCCTCGGCTGCAACTGCATTTTCTTTTGCAAGGGCAGCACTTTGCTCGATCTGGCTCAGTGAGGCCGAACTTTCGTGGGTGGCCGCCGCCTGCTGCTGGGCGCCACGGTTGATCTGCTCGACCGCAGCCAGAATCTGACCGGCGGCCCCCGAGAGCTCCTGAATATTCGCCGACAGCTGTTCGGCTGCCGAGGACGCCTGCTCGGCGGCTTTTCCCGCGTCTCCGCCGCGCAATAGATTAGCCAAGCGTGCCAGCGCGTGCGCTGCCGTTTGGCCTTCAACAAGCGCCTGCGTCTGCTGTTGGATCGCTGCCTGCGATTCCGCAGCTGCAGCCGACTGCTGCTCCGCGGCACTGGCAACTTGCTCGGCACCTTTTTGCGCCTCGGTGGCAGCTTTTTCGGCTTCAACCGAAGCCAGCGAGATGGCGCGGCTGCCGAGCGCGATCTCGCCCGCGGTTTCCCGCATGGCGCGAAGGTTTCGCAGCACGACGTTTGAGGCCTTTGCTTCGGATGCCGCAGCGCGAGCGGCTGCAGCGACTCCGGCCGCAACCGCGCTGACATCTTTTTGGATGCTGGTGGACAGCGCCTGAACTTCACGTGCGCTGGTGTCGGATATCTGCGCCAGCGACCTTACTTCTTCAGCGACTACGGCAAATCCGCGGCCATGATCGCCGGCGCGAGCGGCTTCGATGGCGGCGTTTAGGGCAAACAGATTCGTCTGGTCCGAGATGCGGCTGACCGTGCGGCCTATAGCGCCGACTTCTTCAGCGCGTTTTTCGATAACAGCAATCAATTGTGCCGAGCTTTCCTGGCGAGCGGCATTTCGTTGAATCGCAGTGACCGCATTCATCACCTGATTCGTCACATCGGCAAGCAAGCCCTGCACCGATTCCGATCGCCTTTGCGAATCCTCGGCTAAGCGTCGTCCCAGGGCGAGCGTTTGCGTGGAGTCGCTGATTGTGCGCAGTTGTTCTTCAGCCGCGCCTGATGCTTCCTCCGCACCCGCGGCGATCTGGTCCATCGATCGCCGTAATTCTTCAGCGGCGGCCGATGCCTCGGTGATGCCGCTGGCCAGTTCCTCAGTGGCGGCGGCAAACCGTTCGGCAATTTGTCCGTGAGGTAGGTCTGATTTGATGCTTTGGCGTGATCTGGCCGGCAAATCTGCTTTTTCGGGATGCAAACCCTTGTCTGGTCCAGTGCGTTTCGCGATCCTTGACGTCTTAACGAGCGACATGTTGGATTGAAATCCTATTTCGCGGTAGCGGCGTTTGCCTGATATCTATCTTATCGCCGGTAAGCGCGCCACCGCAGATAGCCTGGCCACGTGCTCAGACTTCAAGTTGGCGAGGCAATCCTGCTGGATTGCGGTCGGCCACTATCGCAAGGCAGGTGTCACTGGCCGCGTTATAAGCGGTCCGCTATTCGATGAACGATGCCATTGCGGTAGGTTCGCTTTCTCCCAAAATGAGAGATCATCGAGGGAAGGCCCCACCGCGCAACTGAGATAAAACCGCGACCAGTTTGTCTTGGCCGCAGATGCGGCAACTCGGGAATTCAATCGAAACGGAACCCATACCCATACCCGGACGCGACCCATTTTGGAACCGAAGGCCCGGCCTTTCAAGCCTGGAAGCCGCTGAACATGAGGTTCAAGGGCGCCGCTTCTAGGCGATACTGTGACTTCTCAACGTCCGATAGCGGATCATCCGCGTTCGTGGCGTGAGATGAGACACAGTCCTCTTCATTCTTCGATCTGATATCCTGGCACGTTCGTTCTGCTACCTGTTTCCAAGAGCCTTAGCCTCACGCTCCAGCGTATCGCGGTCATTGCCATGCTTCACGATGAGCTGGCGCACGTCGGGGATGCTGAGACCGAATTTGCTGGCGAGATAGCCGACCTCATACTCTTCGTCACCAGACACCCGGCTGCGATCCCGATTATCTGTTTTACTCTTGTCGTCTGGCATGATGATTCAGCTCCGTTCCGATAACCCACAACGCGAAACACGCAGTTTTGTTGCCGCCATGCGGATTCCGGAGCAGTTCTCGCTTTTTAAGCCAGCTTGAGGGGGCATCCTGGCGGCAAGGAAGACCTCCCGGCATGCTTCGCTGCAGGATTTCCGTGAGGATGGAAATAATGCCCTACTTAGTATTTGACTCGCTACTGTCCGTCCGAAAGCGTACAAGGGCCAGGTCGTCAGCTGAACAGTAATGGGCGCTGACGCTTGGGAGCGACCATCGCACTCTTGCCCTGAAGCGAGAGCAAACGCGATGACAGAAGAACGTCGCCCCGGCCTTAAACCCGAGATCGTCAGCGCGCTTGCGCTGGAAGCCGGGGCCACGGAGCAGCAGATCACCGAGATAATTTCGTTGGTCGGCTTCGATCGTTCCTCGATATTGCGGGAAGCTCGCCTGCTTAAGAAGACGTAAGTGAGCACGTAATTGTCGGTTTTGTACCAAGGCGGACAGGCTCTGCTGCCGACGCTATTCCAGCTGAATCGTCTGCAAATTGCCTTGGGCGCCGACGACTGAGGGACGCGTGCTCTCGCCCGAGAGGAGCGAGCGCTATGGACCTGCATCTTGATACAAACAAAAATGCGCTTCTGCGGCGCTTCGATCCTGCCGATCTGGATCACCTCAAGCCGCATCTGCGCAACACCTTCCTCGATCTACGCACGCCGCTCGAAAACGCCGGGCAAAAAATCGAATATGTTTATTTCCCTTGCAGCGGCCTAGCTTCGGTGGTGGCTAGGAAGAACAGGGGAGCCGACGCAGAAGTCGGCATCATCGGGTTCGAAGGCATGACCGGCTCGGCTCTTGTGATGGGCGACGACCAGGCCACGCATGATTGCTTTATTCAGATGACCGGCGAGGTGTTGGTGATCGACGCCTCGCAGTTCAAAGCGGCTTTAAAGGCGAGCAACACACTTCGGCCGTTTCTGATGCGCTACGTCCACGCTTTTCATATACAATCCACCTACACCGCTCTGATCAATGCGCGATGCAAAATCGAGGATCGTTTGGCTCGATGGCTTCTGATGTGTGACGACCGTGTTGTTGGCAATAGACTTTTCATCACCCATGAATACCTGTCCGTGATGCTCGGTGTGAGGCGCCCTGGAGTCACGGTCGCACTGCAGATGATTGAGGGGCGCGGGCTCATACAATCCCGGCGTGGTGAAGTGGTCATTCGCGACCGAAAAGGTCTGATCGATCTCGCAAACGGTAGCTATGGGGAACCGGAAGCGGAATACAGGCGGCTCGTCGGCGAAATCGAGATCCAGCCGCAGATTGTCCCTTGACGGGAACCGACGTTGACCCAGGTTTGGGCAAATGACCCTCTATTATTTCGACCTCGATGACAATGGCTTAGTCTACCATGACGACCAGGGCACCCATTGTTCGGCCTTCGATCAAGTCAAGGAGGAAGCCGTTCGCACTCTCGTTGAAATGATCAAGGAGAGCCTGCCAGATGGCGATCACCACAGGTTGACGATCAAGGTCCGCGATGACGGAGGCGGCGTGGTCTTGCAGGTCTCGCTGAACTTTGAGGTTGAGGCAGAGCGCCGTTACGGCGGTGGCAGTTCTCCCGATTCTCACGTCTGACAGCGTCCACGCAAATCAAGCGCCGCCAGAAACGCGCGCGCCGCGGCATGGCACGCATTATGCGATGGGCCATTGGAAACGAGAGTCCATGCTTGTCGGCAAAGATCGCCACTGCATATGGATCGCCAATCTGAACCCGGATCGAGCACTCTTTGCGCCTTAAGCATTACCGCCCCTCAAACCTGTTCAAAATGGCCCGACGTGAACCCGCGCCGCTGCGGCTATGTGATATCCGCTCAGCCGACAAGCGCCGGTGACAAAGCCGACAACCGCGCGGCTAACCTTGGTAAAAAACGTACATCAAAAGTTCTCCATCGGCCTATGGTTGCAAGGGAGCTAGGTGATTTATGCGCTGCTGGCGTTTGAGAGTTCGCCAGCTCTTGCTCATCCTCGGGAGGTTTACCATCATGGGCAAGGACCGTGAATGCGGTCAGATTTCGGCCTTCGATTTCGCCATGGTGCGCCAGGCCTTTCGGCAGTCGGCAAGCGAACAAGGGATCGCAGAGGGTCGATGGCCCGATCATGCGAAGCGGCTCTTCCAACAGCTAACCGATGAAGACCCCAACGATGACATGATCGGCTACATCATCGCGCCTTAGTACTGCTCGCGCTATCGCCGCACTGGGCCGATCCCTCGATAGTCATAGACCGCAGGTGGACCTTTGTTGCGTCCGTTCGGGACGTCTACGAAGGTCCCTCTGAGCCATTTGGCTTGGCTATTTCGCAAAGTCACCACTCGGTTAACCGCCCTTGCGGCGGCTTCGAACGGCGTCAACGCTCAACTTGGTGGGTCGCCTGCAACACGTCGTCTTCGATCTCTTCCACCCGATATGAGCTCATAGCCACCCCGGCCGAAATTCTACGCAGTGATGGACGATACCCTGCGATGGCGGGACCGCGCACTTGTATGAAAGTGCTATACGAGGAACTTAGCTGGCGGCATTCGCTTATGCATTCATGAGCACACGCGGCGTCAACTTCCTCGATCGCTGGATCGGCAACAATCTCCCCGAAACGGCTAAGGTCGACGCCGTCTCGATAAGTGAGTACACACACAAATTGTATGCCGACGCTAAAGCCTTGGGTATCAAACGCGAAGAGATCGACGAAGAAGTTGACGGCATATATCGGACGCTGGTCGATGCTGGGGTCCACTTTGATGCTGGCTTAACCGAATGAGCGTTCGCGGCCTTAAGTTTCTGGACAGGTGGGTGGCCGAGCAACTGCCCATTGTGGCGCGGGGCGATCCTATCGCCGCCAGCGACTTGGCGGATCCAATTAATAATGTTTAAGGTTTGATGGGTTGGATCGAGCCTGAATCGTTCGGGCTCTTTTGTCCAGATTTTGCAGATGTATTCAAAGGGCGTGAGGCCCTTGAGGGTCTTCAGTCGACGGCCGAAATTATAGGCTAAGACGAAATCGGCGAGATGCTGGCGCAGTTGGTCATGGCTCTCGTAGTAGAAGCGTTTGACGGTCGCATCCTTGATCGTGCGGTTCATGCGTTCGACCTGGCCGTTGGTCCATGGGCTGGGTTCGGCGCCGCGAGGATCGCGGCCAGCAATTCAGCCGACGCGTCCAGACCTGCCACTGCCTTGTGCAGCGCAGTGGTCGCGGCTGCTTGGTGATCTTCTGGCTTGCCGTTGTCGTTTGCGAGATCGGCCTTCACTGGCATCTTCATGGCGCGACTATGCGCCTTGCGGGAGCGGTCTACAACCGCACGACCTTATCGAGATGCCGGCGAATACGCTGGCCTTCCGCGAAGGCTACGGCGTAGGATTCCAGTTCGAATGATCGGTTGCTCTCTTTCCCCTCCTCAACCACGCGGCCTTGGACTAATGACCTGCCTCCTGCCGGTTTCAGCGTTCTCTTCGTGGTCGAACAGTGCTCGCCACAGCATGGCATCGGACGCTGCGGCTCCCAATGTTCTCTAATTGCGGGCCTGGGGTCAACCGTTTTCTAACCGATCCGATGTCCGGTAGCGGGTGGTGTCTCAGTTTGAAATTGTCGGCTTGGCTGGGTTCGGCGCCGCGAGGATCGCGGCCAGCAATTCAGCCGACGCGTCCAGACCTGCCACTGCCTTGTGCAGCGCAGTGGTCGCGGCTGCTTGGTGATCTTCTGGCTTGCCGTTGTCGTTTGCGAGATCGGCCTTCACTGGCATCTTCATGGCGCGACTATGCGCCTTGCGGGAGCGGTCTACAACCGCACGACCTTATCGAGATGCCGGCGAATACGCTGGCCTTCCGCGAAGGCTACGGCGTAGGATTCCAGTTCGAATGATCGGTTGCTCTCTTTCCCCTCCTCAACCACGCGGCCTTGGACTAATGACCTGCCTCCTGCCGGTTTCAGCGTTCTCTTCGTGGTCGAACAGTGCTCGCCACAGCATGGCATCGGACGCTGCGGCTCCCAATGTCAGCAACGCAGTCCGCTTCGGTGGAAGGGCTGCATAGCTCCTGGCGGGTTTGCCGCTGCTCGTCCCGGCAAGGGACAAGATTACCGTCGAGCGACGGATTTCTTCGGGTTCACCTCTATCTTCATGCGACGGCCCCCGCTTCTGCGGCCGACCATCGGAAGGATACGCCATCCACCCACATGCGGTGCATGACTACTGCTAGCTTTCGTGCGACGGCGATCTTTGCCTTCTTCAAGCCGCTGCGCTTGGCGATCCGGAGGCCCCAGGCTTTGAGCCCCGACCACTTCTCGACCCTCGTCAGGAGCGTGCCGGCGGCCTCAAATAAATAGGTACGGACAAGACTGTCTCCGCATTTTGAGATGCCCCTCTTGCGATCGATTTCACCCGACTGATAACATCGCGGTGTCAGGCCGAAGTACGCGCCAACGCTTCTGGATTTCGCAAACTTGGACGGATCATCGACCGCTGTCACGAACGCGAGGGCCGTGAGGACGCCCACGCCAGGAATGGCCATAAGCTGCCGGCACACAGCACTCCCTCGAGCACGGCTCATCAGTTGGCGGTCAAGCTGCCGAATCTGCTCCTTCAGGCAGGAATGGACGCACAGCATCGACCGGACGGTTTGATTGAGCATTGGGTCGCTATTGTCGCACGCCTCATCCACGAGCCGTTCGAACGGCTCGCCCGTTCGTCTTGACAGAATGACGCCAAAAGTTTTGAGAATGCCCCTGATCTGGTTGGTGACCTCTACCCGCATTCCGACGAGTTGAGCTCGTGCTCCAAGCATCGAGCGGACGGCGTGGCTGTCGAGACTCTTTACCCCGACCTCCCTATACCAGCCCGCCTTGACGATCTGAGCCAATCCATAGGCATCATTCTTGTCGGTCTTGTTTACCTGGCCACTCATGGTCGCCTGCGCATGGCGGGAATCAAGGCACAGCACCGGCAGCCCCATAGCCTTCAAGGCGTGCCAGTGCCAGGTCGACAAGGGACCGCTTTCGAGCCCTATGCGTACAACATCTGGTGCTTTGGATCTGATGTTTCCGGCTATGTCTTCTGGCGTCGATAGGCACTTTCCTTGCCAGACAAGCTTACCGTCATTGCCGATAACGCACAGGTGGGTCATCTCCTGCGAGACGTCTAACCCAACAAATTGGTCCATGTTGGCCTCCATGAGAATCACTGACGGCGAAGAATCTAGCATCGCCCGCAATTACCCCATGTCAGCATAGCGCCGGCCGCATGACGGGACGCGGGACCGACTGTCCCCGTCCGCGGGGTCCGCATCATGCATCAGGGATCGAACCCGCCCGCGGGACCGGATGCGGGCTGGGATTATGACAGCCCGGTCGCCGATCCTCTGCGATGCTCACCACCATCAGGTTCACTCAATCGAGTCCATCGTGGGGTCGCTCTGAAGCTCCGTCAACCGAAGGTTTTCCGAGAAGTGTTGTGGGAAGGTTCGACGAGGCGAGCGGCGGCTGCGCTCGGGACAAGCAAGCCAGCCGTCAGTCAACATGTGAAGCAGCTCGAGACCACGCTCGCATCACACTCTTCAAGAGATCAGCCAACCGCATCGTTCCCTTGCAGGAAGCCTTGGAACTCCTGCGAAACGTACAACTTGCTCTGACGTCTTTGATCGACTGGAAGCGTCGATCTTCGCAATGAAGAATGAGGAAAAGCAACGGATTGGGATCGCCGCGCCTTCTGTTTTCGGTTTCGTGACCTTGCCCTCTATCGAGGCGCAAGACCTGGCAGCCGAGACGATCGTCGATACCGATCCGCAGTTCGCCGCCCACGAGATGAACTTCAATGGTTGCGCTTCGCCGGCGTCGCCGGACTACTGGTGGAATTCGATTGCAACGGTCACGAGGCCGGATACGTAGCTTGCGCGCTGGGCGCCAGTCCTTTCATGGCGGCGAAGTTTTCTGTGTCGGGGCTCCCAGGCAACAACTCGGGAGCAACGAGCGAGTTGCAACCGAACCTTCCGCCGCTCGTTGACCTATGCTGGCTCGTTCAAGCATACTCCAGGCCATTGCCGCCGGCTCACGCTGGCGGGCTTTTTTGCGGCAGTCGGGAACATCCTCGCTCTGAGGCTGTTCGGTCGCACCCGGCTCTTTCTTCAGCGGTCCCGTGCCGGTGACCAAGATGGCCCCTCACTCATCGTGGTCGGCCCGCGCTCGGAAGCAAGCGCGGGCCATCCCTGCACAAGCACGGCGTCCCCAGATGTCAGCGGGCTTTTATCGTTATACTCTCATTGCTGTGTTGTCGGTGCGCTACCGCTTCTTTGAATGCACGTGCTGCTGCATCGCAAGCGACACGTGAGGAGCCGTTCACGGACAAGATGATTCCGGCTGCCTTCACTGTCAAACCGTGTTTCTCGACGAACTCTGCGGCTGTGTACGCGCGTTGGGCTTTTTCACTACTCCGCATTTCTGACTCGATATGCCGCTTCCGCCTCGTGTAAGATCTGGCGGGTCCCTTGCAGGGTGTGTGCATGCTCGCCAAAAGGCTAATGGCGTCGGTCGTTGGACTGCCTTCGTGATTCAGCAAACCGACGACTATATCTTGCTTGGAAACGATGCTCTGGTTGTGAGCGAGTTGCCCCGTCAAAAAAATGAGCCGGATCTCTGCCGGTGTCGGCATGGCCTTCTCCCTGGTCGGGCGAAAGCCTGATGATCGCTCCCAAGCGCCTCGTGCCTGTTTGTTTTTGGTTTTTCGAGGCGACCGCAACAGTGTGCGCTCGTTAGCGGGCAATGGCAACCGGCTAGGCAATTGAGCATCGATGGTGGGCGCGGGCCGCTTTGGATTCGTAGGCGGGGTGTGTGCTGGGAAGCTCGTGCCTGATAAATGAAGCCAGCACGGCGCGCGGCAATACCAGATATTCGCCCGCTTGGTTGGTCAGCACATACCGCTCGTCGTCCAACTGGGAAAAACGGAAGTACGCGAGCTGATATGTGTCGTCCAACGGTCGTTGGAACTCAGTTGCCGGAGCAAACTTAGTCATCGGACTGTAGGCCCGATCTGGAAAACGCAAGCGCCAGTATCGCTTTTCTAACAGTGGCGGTTTCGGCGGCGATGCTGCTACGCAGGTCCTGATCCAAGACCTCTAGCCGCAGTCTTTCTACCGCTGCGTCGGCCGAAGTTCGCGCGGCCGCCTTGCTGAAGTTGATCGTGCATACTGCGAAGCCGCCCTCGATCGTGATCTCAACCGCAGCGTTGCCGGTTACCCGATACGCGGCGCGCTTTACACAGTCGAGGCTGAAGACTGACAGATCAAACTTGACTTGGGCAGTCTGGACGAGCTCGCTATCGCGAGAGGTGTCCGACATCAGCAATAACTGTACCCAGAGCAGTGAGACCCATGACTAGCATGGCTTGAATGGCTAGTGTGGTACGCTCGCTTTTCCGCTATCGTCTCGTCGCCGTTCTGGTGATGCTCGGGGCGACTTCCGCGGGCTATCTTGCAGTCGGCGACGATCGGCACGAGCTGCCGCGCGTTCACCATGGCGGCGATTCGTCGGCCAGCAACGCGGCTGTCCGCGAGGCGGGCTGCGGTATCAAGGGCAACATTAACGAGCGCGGCGAGCATATCTACCATATGCCGGGGCAGGAATATTACTCTGCTACGCGCGTCAACCCAGCTCGAGGAGAGCGCTGGTTCTGCTCACAATGGGAAGCGTGGTGGGCGGGCTGGCGGAAAGCGAAAGTGTAGCGAATGCCTTTAGACTACACCTTCAGTTGCTCGATGCGCGTGCTCTTTATTGGAAGTTCGAACATCGCGCCGCCCGCGACAATTTCCGATTGCTTTTCGATCGTGCTCCAAAGGGCGAGTAGCCGCTCCATCTGCTTGACGACCGGAGCCTTGTAGAGGCCCTTCGAAAGAAAAAACCCGACGAGCCGAGAGCTTCGAAATGCAGCATATTCGACCTTGTTCCGGGTAATGCGTCGATCGCCAGAAATGACGATCCAACGCCCCTCCGTGCTCAGCTGGCCGATCCAGGCCACATCTTTCACGCCGGGGCCGAACTTCCCTCTGATATGGACGATCTCATGCTCCCCGGCGAACAGGGCATTTAGCGAACGGGCGAGAGCGGGCGACAGGTTTTCGTCGACCAGGGCTTTCACGCGGCGCTCTGAAGGCTCTCTTCGAATTTCATGGCGTCTCTAACAGAGGTAGCTGAGACATCGAAAAGGCGCGCCACCTTTTCCACGGATCCTTCGGCTTCTACCGCTTGCGCAAGCGCCACGGTCGGGACGCCATATTTGGAGGCGATCGGCTGACCGAACGAACGATGGGGGTCGATCACGATGGACTGCTTGCCATTGAAGGGCCGCCAGCGCGCCACCGCGTCATTCTCGATATCCAGATCTTTGAACGTCCGCTCTATGACCTGGCGGAAAACATACTGCCGCCTCTTCAGGTCGAGTAGCTTGGTTTCACCGGAACGCTCTATTCCTTCGAGGAAGATCGTTCTGCCGTCAGTCTGGAAGCGCCTGGTTGAGAACGGGCGCTCGTCATTGACGCACTCACGTGCGTACTCGATGCAATTTCTAACCGCCAAAAGGCCGACGCCGGCCCCTGTGAATGCTTTGACAAAGCGGAGCTCGATCAGGTCACGGAATCCGATCTCGAGATGATTGTTGATGATCGGCCACTGCGATGACCATAGCGGCGCGATTCGATGCTCAACTTCTTCGCGGCGGAAGGTGTAGCCCTTCATCCACCTCGAAATATTGAGCGCAGACGTCCCTATCAGGCGCGCGGCCTCTTCTGTTGAATTCACTGCAGAAAGAAGTTGTGCCCAGAGGCAAGTGAGAAAATATGTGTGCCTTCAGGTCTCACCACGCTCAAAGAAACCAACAGAAATACAACGATATATTCTGTGGGTTATTTCATTCCTCCCGGAATGTCCGACTGATTTGGTCCGACAGCGGCTTCACGAAATAGGAAAGCGCCGTACGCTCGCCCGTCTCGACCATCGCTTCGGCCGGCATACCGGGCACGAGTGTCAGCCCCTTGAGCTTCGTCAGTTCCGCCTGCGGAACCGACAGGCGCACCAGGTAGTACGAAATGCCGTTTTTTTCATCCGTCGCCAGATCGGCTGCGATCCGGCTGACATATCCGTTCAATATCGGCGTGGTTCTCAGATTGAAGGCTGACATCCGCAGCACGGCCTTGTGACCAAGCTGGATTTGGTCGATGTCCTTCGGGGTGATTCGTACTTCAAGCGCAAGATCGTCGCCTTCCGGCACGATTAGCATGATCGGATCGGCGGGCGTAATCACTCCGCCGACCGTATGAACTGCGAGTTGTTGAATGGCGCCTGACTGCGGCGCGACGATATCGATCCGCCGCAGTTCCTGTTCAACCGCCACCTTGCGCTCAACATACTCCCCGATCTGCGCCTGAACCTCTCTGAGCTCCTGGCCGACTTCCGACTTGAAATCCTGATCGATCTGCGGGATCTGCAGGCGCGTTTCGGCTATGCGGGCTGCCGTCTGTGCCTGATCTGCGATCTTCTCACCGCGTTCGCCGCCGAAAGTGGCAACCTGGATCTTCAGGCTGTTCAACCGTTGGTCCGAGACAATGCCTTGCTTGCGCAGCCCACTTAGAACAGCAATTTCCTTTTGGAGAACCTCGATCATTTTTTCATAGGCAATTTCCTGCGCCTTGAGTCCTTCGATCTCGTGGTGATATTGAGTAATGCGTTCCGCCAATTGCGCCTGCTTCCCGTTGCGGGATTGCCTGCGGAATTCGAACAGCAGCGTCTCGCTATCTATTGCCGAAGCTACGTCCGGAACATCTCTTCGGGCGAGTAGCCAGTCCGGGAAGGCGATTTCCGCGAGATCGTCACGCTCAGCATCGAGTCGTGCCAGGTAGGCGGCCAGCTCATCGAGCCGCTTGGTGACTATGGCGAGATTGGCGCGCGTCTGGGTGGCATCGAGCCGCATGAGGATGTCGCCGGCTTTTACTTTATCCCCTTCGCGCACCAGGATTTCTCCGACCACCCCGCCAGTCGGGTGCTGCACCTTCTTGACATAGGAAACGACGACAAAGTGTCCGGACGCTACAACCGCACCGGAGAGATTCGTGAAGGTCGCCCAGGCTCCGGCTCCTCCCACAAAGATCACGCTCGCCAGAAGGCCCGCCACCAGGTGCCGGCGAATGGAGCTTGAAACGTCATTGTTCTGATCAATGCCGGACACCGGTATCCTCCATGTCAGCGCGCTCTGCCACGTGATCCTGTGTAGACTCGATGGCCTTCAGGACTTTGGAACGCGCACCGAATGCTCGCTGCCGTCCACCTTCCATCACCAACACCAAATCGACGGCGCGGATGACGCTCGGCTGATGGCAGACGACAACCGCAATGCCCTTGCGCTCGCGCACGGAGGCGATCGCCTTAGCGACTGCAGCTTCGCCTTCCGCATCGAGATGGGTATTGGGTTCATCCAGCACAACAAGGAAAGGGTCTCGATAAAGGGCACGGGCAAGACCGATAAGCTGGCGCTGCCCGGCGGAAAGTGCCGATCCGACCTCACCGACCGGAGTTTCGTATCCGTGCTCAAATCGGAGGATCAGTTCGTGCGTGCCCGCTGCTTTCGCCGCGGCGACAATAGCCTCAGGGTCAGGATCATCTTCAAAACGAGCAATGTTTTCGGCAATGGTGCCGTCGAACAGCTCAACACCTTGTGGCAGATAGCCGATATGACGGCCTAGTGCTTCCCGGTCCCATTGATCGAGGCTTGCGCTGTCAATGCGAACCTTCCCGGCGACCGGCGTCCATGCGCCGACGATGGCGCGCGAGAGTGTCGACTTGCCCGAGCCCGATGGACCGATGACCCCGAGTGCGCTTCCCGCCTGAATGACAAACGCAAGGCCGGTCACGGTCAGCTTGCTTTCGCCGGGCGGAACGATTGTCACGCTTTCCAAGCGCAGTTCGCGTTCAGGTGCAGGCATAGGCACAACAGGAGCGGTTTCAGGAACCTTTTCCAAGAGGTCCTCAAGCCGCGCCCAACTCTGGCGCGCAATGAGGAAGGGTTTCCAGCTTGAAATGGCCAGATCGACCGGAGCCAGTGCACGCCCCATCATTATCGAACTGACAATCATGACCCCGGCCGTAGCCTCCTGCCTGACGACAAGGTACGCACCGACGGCAAGAATGGCCGATTGCACCTGCAGGCGCAAGTCGGCATTGCAACGCGCTGCTTGCAGCAGACCATTGCGTGCCATGTTGTGGGCAACGGTATCGCTTATCGGCCCTTGCGAGAGAG